>CAZXWM010000348.1:587-4388 GCA_964644215.1 uncultured Phormidium sp. | reverse complement strand
TCTGTTTTTTTAATCTGATTTTAAGCTCTTAAAGGATAAGCTAAATGATAGGCTAATTAGAGGTTGTTTTACTATTTTGTGACATGACACAACAAACATTTTCTATTGCTAGAACCTATCATGAGCGTACCAAATATGATCCCGACACGATCAATCAACGGGTTCCAAATATTGATTGGGATCGTCCGCCGGTTCCCTTTAAAGACTATCCCATCGGTACGACGATTGACTTAAAACCCCATATCGGCGATCGCCAAACGATCCTCTCGCGCTTATCTCATCTTCTCTACTGCACCTATGGGGTGACGGCCCGAATTCCTCAAATTGCCCGCCAGGACTTGTTGCTACGGGCGGCACCTTCGGCGGGGGGTCTCTATCCGGCGGAAGTTTATCTGCTGTCGCGAGTGGATGGGGAGTTGCCCCAAGGACTCTATAACTACCAGGTTCGAGATCATTCTCTGGTCCGCTTTTGGGACAGTGACCCCACGGCTGCCCTCAAGTCCGCCTGTTTTAGTCATCCGGCTTTGGACAAGGCCCCGTTTGTAATTGTGACAACGGCGGTGTTTTTCCGTTCCTCTTGGCGCTATCAGGATCGGGCCTATCGCCGCATTCATTTGGATACGGGACATCTGTTGGGCAATTTGGAATTGGCGGCGGCGTTGACGGATTATCGCCCTTATTTGATTGGGGGGTTCCGGGATCAGGCGCTGAATGATTTGCTGTATCTGAATGGGGAGGAAGAAGGGGCGATCGCCGTCGTGGCCCTCCAGGAACGGCAGGAGTCGACTGGCGATCGCTCCTTGGCCACCGCCTTAGCCTCGGCGACGGATCGCGATTATCCTGAGTTACCGGATGGGTCTCTGTTAGCCTATCTCCATCAGGCCAGTGTCATCGACTCAGCCCCGAGTCCGTCGGAACTGGCCCGGGAACCGACAACGGATGAGGCGAATAACAGTGAGGATAAGTATAATTTCCCCTTCTGTACGAAAGTTAGCACGGTGAGTCATCCTCTCGATTGGGGTGAAGGGGGGACAGGATTAGAGGCGACGTTACTGCAACGGCGATCGACACGGGCCTATCAAGGCGGGGCCGAGATTGAGTTGGCTCAGGTGAAGGCGTTGTTAAATTTTGCCTATCAACCGCAACCGCTGGGCCAGTTGAGTCCCCAGAAGGCTTCGGAATCGTCCTCTGAACCCTGGGAGTTACCTAATTTTTGCGATCGCGATTTAATTCAAACTTTTGTGGCCACGACGGCTGTTAATGGTTTAGATGATGGCTGCTATTACTATGCGCCCCAGGCTCAGGAATTGCGGCAAATTCGCTTTAAAAATTTCCGCCGTGAACTGCATTTTCTCTGTTTGGGCCAGGATTTAGGGCGAGATGCGGCCCTGGTGCTGTTCCACACGGCGGATTTAGATGGGGCTATTGCTCGTTGGGGCGATCGCGCCTATCGTTATTTACATTTGGATGCGGGCCATTTGGGGCAACGTCTCAATTTGGCGGCAACTCATCTAAATCTTGGGGTGAGCGGCATTGCTGGCTTTTTCGATGATCGCGTCAATGATGTGTTGGGGATTCCCCCCGATGAAGCGGTGTTGTACATTACAACTCTAGGACAACCGCGCCGGTCCCGCCGTCCCTAAATCCTGTTTTTGTTCCCTTCTCGTTTCCTTTAACCGACGGTATGCCAATTCTCTATCCCACTCATCCCCCGATTCCTCCCCATACTTGGCAATGTCCTCTTGGCCAAGTGTGGGAGAATCCCTATCGGGTGCGTTATGCCAGTAATCTCGATGATGGCCCGAATCATGGAATGCCCTTGGGAGGGTTTGGGGCGGGGGCGATTGGGCGATCGCCCCAGGGAACGTTTAATCTTTGGCATCTCGATGGGGGGGAACATCTTTTTAAACCGCTTCCGGGTTGTCAGTTCTCGGTGTATGAGGAAACAGAAGGGGGACAACGGCAAGCCTATGCCCTGTCGACGGTTCCGCCCGAGGATGGAACGTTAGCCAGTTGGAATTGGTATCCGGCGACAACAGAACAGGGCCAGTCCACGGGAACCTATCACGCTCTCTATCCCCGCAGTTGGTCGGTGTATGAGCAGGTATTTAACTGTTATCTCACCTGTGAGCAGTTTTCGCCCATTATTCCGGATAATTATCAAGAAACCAGTTATCCCTTGGCGATTTTTGAATGGACGGCTCATAATCCCACGGATGAACCGATTACGTTGAGTATTTTATTGACCTGGGAAAATATCGCCGGTTGGTTTACCAATACTCTTAAATCTCCCGAGGTGCGGGTACGGGATGATGGCAGTCCCGTCTATGATTATCAGTCCCGTTGGGGGGACTCTGAGGGGAATGTGAACCGTTGGTTAGAGGATTTTTCCCGTCTCGGCTGTTTGCTCAATTCTGGAACTATGGGACAAGAGGCTAATGCCGAGGGAGATGGGCAAATTGCCCTGGCGACGGTCACGAATCCGGCGGTGAAGGTGTTTTATCATTCTCGCTGGAATCCGGCGGGAGATGGCTCGGAAATTTGGCGCTCTTTTGCTGAGGATGGCAGTCTGGAGAATTGGGAGGATGAGACTGCGGCGGCGGCTGGGGAACGAATTGGGGCGGCGATCGCGGTGCGCTTTACGGTGCGCCCAGGCAAAACCCGCAAGATCCCTTTTATTTTGGCCTGGGATTTCCCGATTACGGAGTTTGCGGCGGGGATTACGGCCTATCGTCGCTATACGGACTTTTTTGGTCGCAATGGACAAAATACTTGGTCAATGATTCGCACGGCTTTGAAGCATTCGGATATGTGGAAAGAGGCGATTACGGATTGGCAAACGCCGATTTTAGAGGATGAGTCGCTGCCCGATTGGTTCAAAATGGCCTTGTTTAATGAACTGTATGACCTCAGTAGTGGGGGCAGTTTATGGACGACGGCAAATCAGGAGGAAGCGAAGGGAAATTTTGGGGTTTTAGAGAGTTTTGATTATCGTTGGTATGAAAGTTTGGATGTGCGTTTGTATGGGTCTTTTGCGCTGTTAAAACTTTGGCCGCTGTTGGAGAAATCGGTGATTCGCTCCTTTGCGCGGGCAATTCCCACGGGAGATGATACGCCTCGGCTGATTGGCTATAATGGGGCGGCGGCAATTCGTAAAGAGGTCGGGGCAACGCCTCATGATTTGGGCGCAGCCAATGAACATCCTTGGCTACAAACGAATTATACGAGCTATCAGGATTGTAATCTTTGGAAGGATTTACCTTGCGATTTTGTTTTGCAAGTTTATCGAGATTTCCTGTTTACTGGAGCGCAAGATATTGAGTTTTTACAAGATTGTTGGCAGGGAGTGGTTCAGGCGATCGCCTATCTGAAAACCTTTGATCAGGATGGGGATCAGATTCCCGAAAATGGTGGCGCACCGGATCAGACGTTTGATGATTGGCGTTTGCAGGGAATTAGTGCTTATTGTGGGGGCTTATGGTTGGCGGCTTTGGAGGCGGCGATCGCTATTGGGGAACAGCTAGAAACTTCTGTACAACCTTGGAATACTAGCAACTCTCACCAGAATATCCCGGAACCGGCGCAGGTGTTACCTGAGTATCGTCTCTGGCTTCAGGAGGCGAAACCCCGCTATCACAATACGCTCTGGAATGGTCGCTATTATCGCCTTGATAGTGAGAGTGGTTCGGAGGTAGTGATGGCGGACCAACTTTGTGGTCAGTTTTATGCTCAACTGTTGGGACTAGAGGATATTGTGCCGCGCAATTGTGCCGAATTGGCTCTAAAAACGGTTTATGAGAG
>CAZXWM010000348.1:0-577 GCA_964644215.1 uncultured Phormidium sp. | reverse complement strand
TTTAATCAAGGCTTAGAGACGCCGATTGGGGCCGCTAATGGGGTGATGTTGGATGGTTCCCCCGAAGATCCCCAGGCGACGCACCCGCTGGAGGTGTGGACGGGGATTAACTTCGGGATTGGGGCGTTTCTGATTCTGATGGGGTTGAAGACGGAGGCGCTGATGATGACGGAGGCGGTGGTGCGACAAATTTATGAGGGAGGACTTCAGTTTCGCACTCCTGAGGCGATTACGGCGGCCCGGACGTTCCGTGCGGGACATTATCTACGGGCGATGGCGATTTGGGCCATGTATGAGGTTTGGTGTCGAGACAAGTAGCGGAGGGGATATGGTAGCTGTACAAACTCAACCGCTGGAATTTGAGGCGTTTTTGGCGCAGTATCCCGACGATGGCCGGCGCTATGAATTGATTGAAGGGGAAGTGATTGCGGTGTTACCGACGGGGCCTCATGAGGAGATTGCGGGGTTTTTGCTGGCGGAGTTTAATGTGGCGATTCGTCGGGGGGGACTTCCGTATACGATTCCCCGGGCCTGTTTGTTGAAGCCTCATGCACCGCGATCGGGATATAAGCCGGAT
>CAZXWM010000347.1:3704-4393 GCA_964644215.1 uncultured Phormidium sp. | reverse complement strand
GTGACGAGCGATCGCGGTTTCCTCAATCCGCCCACATACTGGATATCACAACCCAATTGTTCCAGAGTTTGGGCGATGGCTAAGCCAGCTTGACATAAGCCTAACTGAGTGGCGGGCCAAGTGCGGCGATCGCGGACATCATAAATAGTCGTATACGCTAGTTTCATCGTCCTTGTCAATCCTCTAATCAAGGCTAAGTTGCGTTTTCACAGATAAAATGGACTCAAAAAACGACCGATCCGCTCTTGCAAATCACAAGCGTTTACGATATCATCATCAAAACAGCCACGATGCTTCCAATAAAACTGAGCTAACTTGAGTCCATCAGAAAGTAAATAGAGAAGCATCAATCCGTGAACCTTAGCCCCATTCCGGGCAATTCGCAAAGCATGATTGGATAACCCCGCTGTGCGAGAGATTTTGAGTAAATAATCTCGCTGGAAACGAGATTCCGGTAGATGATGCCAAATCTCCATTTTGGGATTATGCCAAATTTGCCAATGGCTATTTTGCATATAAAATAGAGCTTCTAAATCCTCACAAGCCCCGACATAGGTTTTCCCCGCCTCATCTCGCCCTTGGAGGCGGAGAGTTTCTGGAACTGACTCTCGCCAAGCCCGTTTACGAATCACCGAACCGGGGGCGGCGGGAACCAGGCGGGGTTTGGCGGTTCGGGCATAACAAAAGGG
>CAZXWM010000347.1:0-3694 GCA_964644215.1 uncultured Phormidium sp. | reverse complement strand
CGCTAAACGCCGTTTAACGGCATCAAAATAGTCAGGAGGAGGGGCATCGAGTTTGGGGTGAATAATGCCGCCGTATGCTCCAATTTCTGGGCGCTGAACGCCGAATTGAAACGCCTCGCGAACCCAATTTGCAGCGGGCAAATTATCATCATCGAGAAACCCCAGCCACTCCTCACTGGCGGCGTCTTCGATGGCCCGACGGCGGGCGTGAGTGGTTCCCTGACGGGGTTCAAATACCCATCGCAAACGGCTATTTTCTGGGGCGAGATGCTTCCAGTTATAGTTTTGAACTATCTCAGCGGTGCGATCGCCACTATTATTATCCACTACCAACACTTCCCAGGTGATAGACTCGGTTCCTTGCTGTCGGGCTAAGGCGTCTAAGACTTGGGAAATTCGATGTTCTCCGTTGTAGGTACAAATGGCGATGGTGAAATCCATGGATTAGGCAAGAGGCAAGAGGCAAGAGGCAAAAGGGGGAAGAAAAACCCTGTAGTTTTAGGGTTGCCCTTTTTCTGTTTTGTTGCTGTTGGGGGAGTTGTTGGGTTGGTGTTGTTGTGTCCAGAAAAAGAAGGGACTGGTGAGACAGGCGATATAAAAACGAAGTTCGGCTTGGGCGACGATATCCTCTCGCAACTGGGTTCGATATCGCAACAGATGACGCAAGATGCGACGCGTATCGTTGAGACTATAAGCCAGTAGGGCTAGGGGACGCAGTAGGGGCGAAAAACTTAACATCCGGGTTCGGTAGCGACTCAGGCCAATTCCCCGCATTAGAGTGTAGAGATAATCGGCTTGGAGTCGCCAGGGGGGGATGAGGTGATGGACTCGTAACTGGGGGGCGTACCAGATGTCCCACCCGTTGCGTTGTAGGTGAACTAAGGCTTCTAAATCTTCTGAGGCTAGGGCGAGATTCGTGGTTCGCCCAACTAGGGTTAGTCGTTGGGGAACGGAGGTTAACCAGGCTTGGCGACGGACGACTAATCCCGCCCCTGGGGGGAGAAGTCGTTTTTCTGGGGGGTAGCGTCGGGGTTCGCTACCGCGATCGGTGATGGCCAGAAATGGGGCGATGCGATCGAAGTTGGGCGGCGGTTCGATACTATAGTCGGGGAGAATGCGACTCCCGTAGGCCCCGATTTGGGGATGCTGTTGGCCGAAAGCGACGGCTTGAGACATCCAATCGTCATCGGGGAGGTTGTCGTCATCGAGGAAGCCGACGAGTTCTCCTTGGGCGGCTTCGATCGCCCGTTGGCGGGCGAAAGCTAGGCCCGGTTTGCTTTCTGCGACAATTCGCAAGGGAAGGCGATCGCAGTAGCTTTGGGCGACTTCCGTTGTGGCGTCGGTACTGCAATTGTCGATAATGAGGAGTTCCCAAGATATGGACTCGGGCGTGTGTTGAGAACAGTCACAGAGGCGATCGAGAACTCGCGGTAGGCGGGTTTCACCGTTATAGGTACAGATGGCGATCGTCAAATCCACAGAATCTTGATTGGGGGAGGAAAGTTCAGAATGAGATATGCACTTGGCCTTGATTTTGGTACATCGGGGGTACGGGGGATTCTGATTGACGCGGCGACAACTCCGGTTTGGACGCAACGCGTGGCGTTGGAACAACAAACGCCGCAAGCCTGGTGGGGGGCTTTGGTGACGATGTTCGATCGCCTTCCTGAGAGATTTCGGCAACAGATGGCGGCGATCGCCCTCAATGGAACCTCGGGAACAGTATTTCTTTGTAATCAGCAGGGAGACCCCATCTCCGATATCCTACTGTACAACGACTCTCGGGCCATATCCGTTGCCCAGGAGGTCCAACAGCGAGTTCCCCCCCGTCATCCGGCGGCTAGCAGTACTTCGAGTTTTAGTAAACTCATCTGGATGCGTCAGATGTATTCTCCGGCGGCGAACAGCTATTTTGTCCATCAAGCCGACTGGCTAAGTTTCCGACTCCATGGCCAACTCGGGATTAGCGATTATCACAACACCCTGAAACTCGGTTATGATCCTGAGTTTCTTGTCTATCCAGACTGGATTCCTCAAGATGGCCCCCGACTTCCTCGGGTGGTGGCCCCAGGAGAGGCGATCGCACCCATCACTTCAGCCATCTCGCAACGATTTCAGCTTCCCCCCGACTGTCAGGTTCACGCCGGAACAACTGATAGTATCGCCGCCTTCCTCGCCAGTGGGGCGAAGCAGCCGGGAGATGCGGTTACATCTCTCGGGTCAACCTTAGTTTTAAAACTCCTCAGTCGTCAACGCGTCGATGATGGTCGCTATGGGGTTTATAGCCATCGTTTAGGAGAGTTGTGGTTAACGGGGGGGGCGTCGAATACTGGGGGGGCGGTGTTACGGCAATTTTTTACCAATCAGGAGTTACAGGAGTTGAGCGATCGCCTTCCCACCACCCCCAGTCCTCTGCAATACTATCCACTCACCCAACCGGGGGAACGCTTCCCCATCAACGACCCCAATTATCCCCCACAATTGGACCCCAAACCCGAGGATTCCTTGGCATTTCTCCACGGACTTCTCGACAGTATGGCCCGGATTGAAGCCCAGGGCTATCAGCGTTTAGGAGAACTGGGGGCAACGCGTCTACAACGAGTGTACACCGCTGGCGGTGGCGCGAACAATGCCCCTTGGCAACAACTCCGACAAGCCCGCCTCGGGGTTCGAGTCATCCCGTCTCAAGAAACCGAAGCGGCTTATGGAACCGCCCGCTTAGCCCTCACTCCACATCTCTAACCGCCTGAGAAATTCTCTGACACACTCTTGCAGTTTTGGCAAGAGTATCAGGGCTTGATCTAAATTTGGCTTCAATTGTTGATAGTCCAGAGTGGTTCCATATCCATGGCGAAAGCAATGTCGAAATCCTCGTAATGAATTAAGTAAGAAAAAGCCTTCTGAGTCCAGGAAAGCGGGACGAATATCAGGAACATCAACGGTCATCCGTTTGAGAAGCAAACGATGCCATTGACTATAGCAATAGCAGGGATGGATAGGACAGAAACTACGTAGGGGCAATCCCTTGTGGTTGCCCTTTTCCGGCAAAAATTGTCCTAAGCGAACCTTCACTTGCTATACCATCACTGATATTGTTTTCAAAGTATTTGGCAATAATCTGTAAAAGTTCTTCTGATGCACCATAAAGGTTGTGAATTTGATAGGCGATACTCTCTAGGCGTATTTCGTCATCAGGTTCGACTGAGTTTGCCCGAATTTTTAATTTCTGATCAATGTCTTCAAGAATGCTCATTTGAGCATTTATGTCAATGGTCAAGACACGTCGTTTGGCTTCGTCCATAACACTCCAGTTTTGCGAATTTTATCGGCAAAATGACATTTATCTAAGGGTATCACATCCACATCTCGGTTGAAATCCGTCATGAGAAAGCTAATCATAGAAAAGAAGCCCACCGGATCAGCTTGTTCCACGGCGATATCAATATCTGATTCCTCATGAAATCGATTGGGATAGGTTAGGGAACCAAAAATATAGGCTTGCTGAACTCCATACTCTGAGCCAAATTTGTCGAGCCATGCTTGAACATCTTTGAGTATTTTTTGACGCTCTTTTTCATTTTTAGCGGCTTTTTCTTTTAGGCATTTATCGAGATAATTGGTGTTAGGAGTCATGGGTTAAGAAGAAGGGAATAGGGAATAGGGATAACCCACCCCTGGCCCCTCCCAGGAGGGG
>CAZXWM010000346.1:2447-4395 GCA_964644215.1 uncultured Phormidium sp. | reverse complement strand
CAGCCCTGGTATTAAGTATATCATTGAAGCACGAGGTTGGCTAGGGGCTAAAATCGTAATGTCTTTCAGGAAAATCGGATTAAATCGCTCCTCTTCTCATGTAATTGTAACTCTTGCATTTAATGGCTGGAAAGGCTTTGAGGGAATTGCTCATATTAGTATTTCTGGATAAAAACAAATATAAATATAGCCTTTTTTATTATTTTACTGTAATACATCAAGAATAAATTTATGATTTTCTCGCCAATTCCGTGATGTTTACTCAGCTCAAACCCGTGTTTTTATTGAGTTTAAATCCGTAGAATTACGGAGACGAGGTGAGGAGGGCTTTCGTGAGTGAGGGACGCATTCTCTGGCCGCGACTTTCCTGGCTTCAGAGATGGTGGTATCGTTGAGTCAGTTGATAAATTTCGGCAACTGTGCTATGAACCAACTTAAATTTCTGATTATTGCCATTCCGGGGCTGGTTGGCAGCTTTATGGTGATTGACTTTGTGCAATATCTCTACAAGTCATTCAACCCCAACGCTAAACCCGGCCAACAGGCTCATGCCTTGGTGGTTGAAGCCGTGGATCTCTGTCAGCGGCTCATGGAAGCCGAGCGTCAAGCATTTCAGGCCTATCTGAAGTCTCCAGATGTGAACACCCTCAACGCCTGGAAAGAGCGCACTGTACAACTGCGGGAACTCTACGCTAAAGCTGATTTGCGCTACAAACGCCGGATTGAGAAGTTTGCGTAGAAGAAGGGAACACCCGAACAGGGAATAGGGGAAAACTCACCCCTACGCCTCGTTCCCTGGCTCTGCCTCCCGTCAACGTGATGCCATTCCCTAGAGCCGCCTCGTTCCCTGGCTCTGCCGGGGAACGCCTCTGGGGAGGCTCTGCCTCCCGTCAACGTGATGCCATTCCCTAGAGTTTCCGTTCTAACCGTAGCGGGGCCTTATTAGGAAGCTGCCCGATCGCCGCCGTCAGATCAATCCACGATCGCAACTGATTCAAGGAAAACGTCCGACTCATCACCACATAGATCGACGTCTGATCGCAGCCAATCCCGGCCGACACCACATCCCGCCAGGAACTCCCCGTAATCTCATCCGTAACCACCCATTGCCCATTTTCCCAACTAAAACGCCGCTTGAGTTGATAAGGAGCCGGTTTCTTGCCGGTAATCAACATCTTTTGCAAGATACGCCGAATCAGATTGGGGAAGAAACGCCCGAAGCTGAGCATCACCACTCGCAACAGCATCAGCTTAAACGGAGTCATCTGTTGCTGCTTAGCCCAGCCGAGATTCCCCATCACCGTCATCTCATGCACCTCGATATCGGTGTCATACTCTCCCACCAAATGCCCCACGGCATTTTTAATCTTGCCCCCAGACTTGACATTTAGGGATATTTGTGTATCAGAAGCCGCTAGTTGACCATCTCGGAAAAGTTTAAAGGTTCCGCCTTTGTTGAGGGCAATGTAGAGTTCAACGGTGGCATCGTTGGTTTTTTTGGCATCGGCGGGGAGTGCGTCGGGTTCTGAGGCTTCTGGAAGTGGTGGTAGGCTGGTGCGACGGTCGATGAGGATTTGCGCTTCTTCGAGGTAGGTGCGGCCGACGCGACGGGGGGGAAGTGGCGGGCGATCGCCGACGAAATCGCGCCAAGCTAGGAGATAATTCCAGGTATGATGCCCCACAATGTGATCATCGGCGTAGCAGGGACCGAGTCCATTGGCTAGGCCTTGCGCGAAGCGATCGTTAATACTCAAGGCTGAGGGCATCCATTGGCCGACGAGTTCAAAGCCATGGGGGAAAAAGTTGTAGGTGTTGCGGCTACCATATTCACCACCAAAGGTCCCGTCAGGATGGATAAACTGGCCCGCCAACTGAACGGCCCGAGTGAGGGCTTCTCGCAGGCGGTCATCGGGCTGCGATCGCACCTGTTGCAATCTCGCCAAACACC
>CAZXWM010000346.1:0-2437 GCA_964644215.1 uncultured Phormidium sp. | reverse complement strand
ATAGCCAGGGTCGCAGCCTTCATACTCCTTAAACCAGCCTTCCTCACTTTGCCATTCCAGAACTCGCTCCAAGCGGCGAGATTTAGCTCGCGCCCACTTTGACGGTTGTTGCAACAGTCCCGAAGCCAGTTCTAAACAGAGGACAATTAGGGCTTGGTGATTGGTGAGTTGGCCGCTTTCGTTGTGATGGGAGAGCCAATCGGCCCGTTTTTCAAAGAATTTAAGAACCTTGTAATTGTCCAGTTGTAGAAGTTGGTAGCTTTCTAACCCCGCCAAGAGAGAAAAGGCTGTGGCCCCTCCGGCTCGTTCAAAGGGGAAATAATCATCGCAAGAGCCATCTCGGTGAGCGCTGCTTAACATATACATTAACGCCGCTTCTCCCCATTCTCTCAGGAGCGGTTTTTGGTAATAGGGATTCTCGGGAATGTCGAGGGAGTAGGCCAACGCCAAGGGATAGACGAACTCCTGAGACATTCCACTGGGAAAGTCGATGATTTTATAGTGCCAGAAGTTGCGATCGAAACAGCCGTAGCTGGGACTATGGGGGTTGCGATCGAGCTGCGTGAGGATTTTCGGGAGTTGGGCCAGGGCCTGTTGGGCGAATTGCTCTTTCATGGCGATTTAGGGGCGATCGAGACGATTTGCTGCTATCTTCGCACAGCCGGGGAAGGATCGCCGTTGCATCGATTAAGCTTGAGAGAGAACCCGTCGCCAACCCAGTTCCTCACGCAGCATAATTACCAGATTGCGACATCGCCCTCGGGAATCTTGTCAAAATGCTAAACTAGCTGCCATAACCTGCGATGAAAAATGAGTAACTATGACCATCGCCAAATCGTCAGAACTGGGAGTGACTAGCCTCCCTGACCATACTCAACTCCCCGACTCCGATGGTACTTTCGTGAAAAACTTTCAGGAGCATCCCCAAAGTATTTTACTGACGGATTCCATCGGGGCAACCCTCGATCGCCTGCATCCAGATCAACAGTATGCGATCGGTCAAGATTGTGGGATTTACTGGCGACTAACTGAACCTCCAGAACGGGGTGCAGAATGTCCCGACTGGTTCTATGTTCCCAACGTTCCGCCAAGTCTGGATGGACAATTGAGGCGTTCTTATGTGTTATGGCAGGAGTATATTCCGCCATTGATTGCCATTGAATTTGTCTCAGGGGATGGTTCCGAAGAACGCGATCGCACCCCCGTATCGGAACTCCCTGAAGACCGCCAAAAACCGGGCAAGTTTTGGGTTTATGAGCAAATCATCCGTCCGGCGTTTTATGCCATCTATGACGTCCGCAAAGCCAGTGTAGAGGTCTATCGCCTCGTTGCCAATCATTATGAGGTTGTGACGGCCAATGAACGGGGTCATTACCCTATTAACCCGATGGGGGTTGAATTGGGCATTTGGCAGGGACAGTATGCCAACGTAGAATTGCCTTGGCTGCGTTGGTGGGACAATCAGGGGAATTTGCTATTAACCGGAAATGAACAGGCTAGAATCGAACGTCAGCGGGCGGAAACGGAACGTCAGCGAGCGGAAACGGAACGTCAACGGGCGGAAACGGAACGCCAGCGAGCCGAACAAGTTGAAGTTGAATTACAGCAGGAACGCCAACGAGCCGAACGACTGGCGGAGTTGTTACGCGCTCAAGGAATTGACCCATTGGAGGGGTAATGGGTCTGATTTAGATTTCTCGCCGTTCATGTCTATCTTAACTATGCTTTATGACGCTTTATGACCCATTCGATGCTGACAGAGGTTACAAACTACCCAGAGTCCGACGATCGCCCCATGGCGGATAATACATTGCAATTTCGCTGGATTGTCACTATCAAGGAAAACTTAGAAATTCTGTTTGGCGATCGCCCGGATGTCTTTATTGCTGGGGATTTACTCTGGTATCCGGTTGAGGGGAATCATAATCTTCGTCAAGCACCCGATGTTCTGGTAGTGTTAGGTCGTCCGAAAGGCGATCGGGGATTGTATCGCCAATGGGAAGAAGATAACATTCCTCCGCAGGTGGTGTTTGAAATTCTCTCCCCCGGTAATCGCTTGACGGAAATGTATAAAAAGTTCAAGTTTTACGAACGCTATGGGGTTCAGGAATACTATCTCTATGACCCTCGACGCAATGATTGTACCAGCTGGCAACGGTCTGATGATGGGTCAGAGTTTGTTGCTATTGAAAACCTTAATCAGTGGCTGAGTCCTCACTTAAGTATTCGCTTTCAACTTGATACTGAGCGATTGCGTCTATTTTATCCCGATGGTCGTGAGTTTTTGGAGAGTGTTGAGCGAGAACGACAGGCCCGCGATCGCATTGCTGAACTCGAAGCTAAACTACGGGAGGCGGGGATTGACCCCAACTCAGCCAATACAGCCTAATTCCCTGGATGGATATCAAGGATGGATTTGTCCGAGAATCAAGCGTAG
>CAZXWM010000345.1:0-4410 GCA_964644215.1 uncultured Phormidium sp. | reverse complement strand
CCGGCTCTGGCTCCGGTTCGGGTTCGGGTTCGGGTTCGGGTTCGGGTTCTATGGGAGTTTCTGCAACCGGTTCCGGTTCCGGTTCGGATTCCGTGTCAGGGGAGTCTGTTGTGATTGTTGTCCCCTGTTGCTGTTGAATATTTTGATATGCCGCTTTGGCCCAAGCCAAATAGTCATCTTGGGGGGATGAGTCGGATACAGGTTCAGACTCCGCCGTCTCGTCCTCGACGGATTCGGAGACATCCTCGGACTCATCCGCTGTTGTCGCCTCCTGAGCGGGGGGAGTTTGCTCGGGTTCGTCTTCTTGACTGCCGCTGCGATCGAATTTACGACGAAACCAGTTAAAAACCATAATGCGCGTATTGAAACTAGACGGTTAAACGTATTTAGATCTTTAAGATCATAGACCCGAGGGGGTTTCTGAGGCGATCGCATCCTCAGATTGCCCGATTGGCTCCTTTTCTGGGCGATCGCGCAGTTCCACGAGGCGACGTAATACCCCATTGACAAAGCGATAGGCTTTCTCACTACTGTAGCGTTTGGTCAGTTCGACCGCTTCGTTAATGGCAATCTGAGCTGCCGTGCCGACATAGTAGAGTTCGGCGGCGGCTAGACGTAGGATATTCTGTTCAACATGGGGGAGTCGTTCGAGTTGCCAATCAACAATGGTGCGATCGAGGCGTTCATCAATCTCCTGACGATGTTGCGTCACCGCCAACAACAGTTCCAAGGCGTAGTCTTGAACCTCCGCCTGATTGGCCAACTGGACAAATTCTGGGAGTTCAATGGCCATTCCCAGGCGATCGATGGCCTGGCGAGTCAACTCCATCGCCTCACTGAGACTCGCTTTTGAGCTGGTGATATCACTGTCGCGGCTCTCTTCATCCATGAGGCGATCGTAACCTCGCTTCAGTTCAGCCGCCGCCGTCTCCAGGGATTCATGAACCTCCAACGTCATAGCGCGAACCGCCGCCACAATAAAATCATTGAGTTGATGTTGACTCAATTTAGCAGAACTTTTAGGAAGTTGGCTTAAGCTCAACAAAGCCAATTCACGAGAGATGCTACGAGCTTGCATTGTAAGTTAATAATGAATAAAGCAAAAACGGACAAATAGAAGTACAGGCGAATCTTTCAGTTAACGTTCACCCCGTGCTAGGGGGAATTATTAACCTTAAACCTCTCACCCCTCAACGGTTTCCGCATCCTCTTCAGTGATAGGAACACCCGTTTCCAACTCCGACTTATTTTTTCGCCGCGAGAGCAGTTGTTCTAGGGTGGGCCGTTGCGATTCAGCTAGTTCTTCAGGCGGAGTCGGACAGACAATTCCACCTGAAATCAGGATTTTGAAGGCATCTTCAATCGATAAATTAACGTTAACCGCTTCATGTTCAGGAATAATAGCGTACCATCCTGAGGTCGGATTTGGGGTCGTGGGGACAAACACACTCAGCATCGGATCAGACATTTGGGTTTGAATACTACTGCTGATGCTTCCGGTTACGAAGGCGATCGCCCAGATGCCTTTCCGGGGATATTCAACTAGGATGACGCGACGAAACTTACTATTTGAGTCTTGTAGGAGTGTCTGTAAGAGTTGCTTTAAGGTTTTGTAAACCGATCCCGCTAGGGGAATTGCTTGGACTAGGGTTTCTCCAAAATCGAGTAGCCACCGTCCAACGATATTTCGCGCCATCAAGCCAATTAAAAGAATCCCCAACAAAGGAACAGCTAACCCCACCAGGAGATTCAACAGATTCACCAAGATTGGGTTGAGTCCATCGAAGGGATTAATTTGCTTGGGGATACTGGTTAAAAAGTCAATCGTCCAGTTGGCAATGACCAAGGAAATCCAGATGGTGGTGGCCAACGGAATAATAACCAGCAATCCTGCGATTAAATCGTTTTTTAAATCTTGCCGTAAACGTTGCAGCACGGATACCTTACTCTCATCCAAAAGAGCGATAACTGAGTTGACTGACCTGAACCCCTAAACCGGCGTTAACCAGCGCCAGGGCTTACAGACCGCCGTTACACCTGATGTCCTCATCTTAGAAGATGTGAAGAATTGTTGCAAAGGGGTAGGACAGCCAACGGAGGTCGCAACTCGGGCGACCCGTTGAGGGGATCGCTAATCTCCCCAGTTTAAGGGTAACATCCCTCGGATCGTCGCTAGGGACTCAAGCCATCAAAAGGGGGTTTTGACGGCCGAACTTTTCTGCGAAGACGGTGGCTCAACGTCATCGCCAAGGGGGTCAGGTCGAGGGGGGACATAACCCCGTTGTTTCAACTCACGGACTTTCAGCAAGATTAGATATTCATAAAACGATTGTAAGGTACACCAGGCAAAGCCGGCTCGTCCATCGAGAAACCCCCCGAGAAAGATATACATATAGAGAAAGCGGACTGGGGGACGCAGGGGAAGCCTCAGGGACAAGTCTTTCAAGGCCCGTCGCCGCTCGACTTCTGTGGCCCCCCAGAAGAGATTACGCCATTGAATCTCACCGTAGTGAAGCTGACGGAGGGTTTCTTTAGCCTCATCTGTCGAATAGCGGTTATGCTTTTCAATCCAGCGGTTTAAGCCTTTGCCACAGGTATAGTGAGGATAGGTTTCTTGTAAAAAGGAGGTCGGCCCGTCACAGACTTCTCGTTCAGTATGGCCGTAATCGTCAAACCAGACTCGATCCTTGCGAAATAAACGCAGTTGGTAGCGAGGGTATTGGGTGCTGTGGCGAATCCAACGCTCCATAAATATGACTCGTTCGGCCACATAATAGCCCACAATCTCCTGCTGCTCAGTTGCGGCGACACATTCAGCGAACAGTTCGCGAGTCATGCGCTCATCGGCTTCTAGGATATACACCCACTCATGTTTGCTCGGAATCGATCGCAGCATCCAAGTCCGCTGTTTCCCATGGCTTTCAAAGGCGTGTTGCTCGACACGAACCTCATAACGGCGGGCAATTTCTACCGTGCGATCGCAACTAAAAGAATCCACAACAATGATATCGTCTGACTGCTGAGCGGACTCAATACATTCAGCGATATCAATTTCTTCGTTGTAGGTGAGGATGTAGATCGAAAACATAGACTCGGGGACAACAGCATAGAGTTAAACATAAAACCGAGACGGTGTCCCCTTGCCCACTCGGCTCAAAAAGCCCACAGACTAGACACCGTATTGGTTTAAGCAGACCCACCCTAATCTGGAAATCGTCTAACCTAGTTAGCCGAGGGGGCCTGGCGCGTGGCCCGGCGAGGACGCATCATTCCCTTGAGTCCAGTCCAGCCAATGAGAATGTAACCAATGGCCAACAGCAGCGAGCTAGTGCCAATTCGGAACGCGGATTTCCAAGCCGCCAGACGGGTCTGCCGTTCTAGTTCTAACTCTCGCTGGCGGATTTGTCCGGTCAACTGGTCGGGAAGTTGTGACGCCTGCTCATCCAAAAAGCGATCAATCTCCTCAGGATTCTCCTGGGAGGCTTCTAACAACGTCCGCAATTGCTCAGGCGTTTGCTGACTCTCAAGCAGTTGATTGACCTGGGCCGGGTTCTCCAAAAGGCCTCTCAATTGGTTTTCGAGTTGCGTGCGTTGTTGGGTGACTTGTTGTTGAAACTCATCGCTCCCCAACTGGATGTTTAACTCGGTTTCTGCTTGACGGGCTTGCTGTTGGATATCCTGTAGACGGGTATTGCTTTGCATCCGCACATCGTTAAAGTGAATCGCCGTCACCACCAGAAAAACCAGGCCGAGGAGACTTGAGAGAATTAGCCCCCAGAAGCGCAAGTCCTGCCATTTTTTACGGGGTAGAGCTGTCGCTGCACCGGAGGTATCCATCCAATAGCCGGCAAAGGTTAGGGCAATGCCAATCATGGGGATGATTCCGCGATCGACGATGGTTGAGGCGAATTGAAGTCGCCAGGGTAGGTCTAAGGGCTGATAGGGAGCCGGGATAATCAAAACGTCAACGAAGGACGAGACAATCAATAATATGCCGACGACTTTTAGGCTTCGTGCTGCCAGCGATGAGGGTTGACGAGAGTTTGAAGTTTTCATGATATAGGTGGTCTTAAAGCGCTTCTTTTCTAAATTAGCCGATTAGACGGATTTTGCGTAAAATTCATGACTCTGACTGATTTAGTCCGACGACTGAGTTACATTTTATGAACTTTTCTTGATTTTGGAGCCGACCGACTATGGTTGTGGATCATCGCCCTCAAGTCCGCCAGGTTTTACTGGTCACATTAGCCCTGAATCTATTAGTGGTCTTCATTAAGGGGAGTTTAGGATGGTGGACTGGCTCCCTGAGTTTAGTCGCCGATGCGCTCCATAGCACGACGGACAGTGCGAGTAATGTCTTGGGATTGGTGACGAGTCACTTATCCTCGCCTGAACCCGATCGCGAGCATC
>CAZXWM010000344.1:1764-4465 GCA_964644215.1 uncultured Phormidium sp. | reverse complement strand
CTGCGACCCCTCCAGTTCATTGTAGACTTCCTCGTGGGTGACGTCCATCGCCTTCAGGTCTTCGACGTCCGGCACCTTGTCGGGCTTCGGAACCCCCTGGCCCAACGGTATCTGCATCATCTGCGAGACGATGGCTACTCTCCCCTCGAAGTCGTCGCCGTCACCTTTACCGATAAAGCCGCCCTAGAACTGCGATCGCGGATTCGGGAGTTCGTCTGGCAAGAGATGCCCGAGAATCTTGAGGTGATGGCAGAACTCGAAGCCGCCCCCATCTGCACCTTTCACAGTCTCGCCGCCCAAATTTGCCGCGATCGCGCCCTCGATTTAGGCATCCCCCCAGATTTCCGTATTTTGGATGCCATTGAGAATCAACTCTGGTTTGATGAAGCCAAGCCCAAAATTCTCAATCGCCTCCCAGAACATCTCTACGAACAAGTCCCCTATCATCTCCTCGATGCCATTGTGCCTCAACTCCTCGACGATCCGCTCTCCGTGCAAGCCGCCTTTGAGTCGTCTCCCGATTCCTGGCCATCCTTCGCCCAACATCTCCAAGATGAGATCTTTGCCGAGATTCTAAACCACCCCCTGATTGAAGAAAGTTTAGAGATTCTGCCCCGATATAGCGGCAGTGGCAAAGATACCCTCGAACCCGCTCGGCAAGCGGTCTATACCGCCCTCTGTAGGCTCCAGGGAGGGGAGCGATCGCCCGAACTCCTCAAAATTCTCGTTGAGCGCAATTTCAGCCGGGAACGAGGCAATAAGAAGAATTGGAAAGGGGGAGGGTTAGACGTAATTCGCAAACAGTTGAAAGATTTACGAGATCTCGTCAAACGCCAACAAACCGAACTCAACGCCCTGGAACTGGGGGAACTTGACGCCGACTTAGCCCAGTTATTGCCCCCTCTGAAGGAGGCCTTCAATTGGATTTACCGAGAATTACAAACCCGCAAATGCCGCGATCGCGTCTTGTGTTTTGCCGATTTAGAAATCTATGCCTTAGAAGCCTTGCAAGATGAGCGGATTCGTCGTGAATATGGCGATCGCTTCCAAGCCATCCTCGTCGATGAATTTCAAGACACCAACCCCACCCAGGGCAAACTTCTCCAGGCCTTAGGCCAAACCGCCACCCTCACCGTCGTCGGCGATGAAAAACAATCCATTTATAGCTTTCGCCGGGCCGATATGCGAGTCTTTGCCGCCGTACGGCAACGCATCCAACACCAGGGAGGAAGCGACGTCGCCCTAAGTCTCAGTTTCCGCACCCACCACCGCCTCATCCAACAGATTAACCAAATCTTCCGTCCCCTCCTCGGACCATTGCATCAATCCCTACAAGCCTCTCGTCAAGAAATAAACCATCCTGAACCGGATATTGAGGTTTTTTGTCTCCAGGAGGCTCCAGAGCTGCCTAAAGCCCAAAAACGCGCCGCTGAAGCCTATAAAATTGCCCAGTTGGTATGCCAATGGCTAGATCGGGGAGAGGTTGCAGCGGGAGAGATTGCCATTTTGGCGCGAACCAATGCCCCCCTCGGAGTCTATGGGGAAGCCTTGGAAGCGATGGGGGTTCCCATTGCCTTAGCCGGGGGTGGATCGTTATTGGAGACGCGAGAAGCCAAGGATGCGATGGCGTTGTTCGAGTTTCTCTGTTATCCCGACGACGATCGCGCCCTCGTTGCCCTCCTGCGAAGTCCTTTTTTTGCGGTGAGCGATCGCGCCCTCTTTTTAATTAAACAACACACCGACGCCGCCACTCCCCGCACCTGGTGGCAACGCTTGCAACAGGTGGATTGGGCCTCTCTCGACTGTGAGAGTGAGGAAATCCCTGATATTTCGCCCCTGACGGTGTTGGAGGCGTTACGGAAGTTCGCCCAGGAGGAGTCTCCGGCGAGAGTCTTGCAGGAGGGCGATCGCTTAACTGGCTATACAGCGGTGTTAGCCAATCTCCCGAGTTGTCGCCGTCGTCTAGCGGATTGGCGGGGATTTCGGGAGTTTGTGCGGGAGTTAGAGGGGGGCGATCGCAGTCTGTATAGTGTCGTGCGTCGCCTACAACGATTACGGGCTATGGATGCCGCCATTCCTCGGCTTCCCCTCGATGCCAGTGATGCCGTGTCCTTAATGACCATTCATGGCTCGAAAGGATTAGAGTGGAAACGAGTAATTTTAGGGGATTTGTCTGTGAAATCCTCCGCCCGCAGCAACTCAGTTTTATTCGATCCAGAGATTGGGCTTGCGGTGAAGTTTAGTGATGACTTTGAACGAGAGGGAAAGCCATTTCTCTATGTTTATTTAGAGCGACTTCAGCGACAACTCGAAGCCCAGGAATCCCTACGCTTATTATATGTGGCCTTGACGCGATCGCGGGACAAACTCATCCTAACAGCCTGCGAACCAGAGGGCGGTTTTTTAGAGCAATTACAGCCCGGATTAGACGCCGCCGCCATTCCCCTCAGCACCTGGAAACTGCCCCCAGACGAGGAACTCAGCTTCAGCAGCGCCCCACCTCCCGAACCGCCACCCTTGGGGGAAATGTTACTCAGCGATTAATAGTACCAGTCTCGTGCCATGGCTGAAGCCGTGGCATGGTCTTTTAGCGGCTCTGCCGCCTGGAGGAAATATTACCCAGTCCTTAACCCTTGCCGTCTCCGTCCAGTCTCGTGCCATGGCTGAAGCCGTGGCATGGTCTTTTAGCGGCTCTGCCGCC
>CAZXWM010000344.1:0-1664 GCA_964644215.1 uncultured Phormidium sp. | reverse complement strand
TGGAGGAAATATTACCCAGTCCTTAACCCTTGCCGTCTCCGTTGGAGGGGAACTCCCTTAAAAACGCTATAATTTATAATTAGCTGAATTGACTCGACAATACCATGAATAAAACTCAACTACGCCAAAAAATTTCCAGCCAACTCAACAACCTCTCACCGGAAAGGCTTGCCCTCGTCAGTGAGTTTCTCGACTCCCTAGAAGCCACCGAACCCACTCAAACATCTTCCTTAAAAAAAATGCCCTCACTAAAAAGAGGGAAAACCGCCAAAGATTTACTCAAATTTGCCGGAAATTGGCAGGGAAATGACCTGGAAGAATGCTTGAATTCCGTTTATGAGACTCGCTCAAAAACACAGTTTTAATATCATGCCCTATTTACTGGATACAAACCATTGCAGCTATATTATCGATGGCAATGTTCAAGTCCTTAATCGTTTAAATAATCAGGGTGATGACGTAATTGGAATTAGTATTATTACTTATGCGGAATTACTGTACATGGCTGATAAGTCTGCGAGAAAATCCGAAAACATTACAGTAGTAAAAGAGTTTTTAGAGCAAGTTGATTTGTATTTTCTTGATGAAGAAACGGCAATCTTTTATGGTGTTTTTATGAATCAGCAACCCACCGACAGATCCCACAACCTTCAGCAATTCTCCACACTACGGACAGAATTGCTATGGAAATATGATCAGGATGCGTGGTGTTATAAGGTGAATGATGCCGATGGCGTGAGACTGCTTCAGTCGATTGCTTCGGCTGCGATACTTCCATTATCGTAGAGGTATAGGTGTAGATTATGCCCATCCTGCTCGACCATCAAAACCGAGAAGTGCGTCTAACTGAAGAACGGTTAGCGCATATCCTGGCTCACCCTGAAATGGTCGGGATGGAAACCCAGATTGCTGACACCCTCAAACATCCTAAACTGGTGCGTCAATCGCGCAGTGATGAAAGCGTAGCACTGTTTTATCGGTTTTATACCCAAACATCAATTGGGAATAAATGGCTTTGTGTCGTGGTTAAGTATCTCCCTGACGACGCATTTATTGTCACCGCCTATTGCACAGATAAACCCAAAAAAGGAGAAAACCTATGGCAGAGCGAGTAAAAGTTTGGTTTGACCCGGAAGCTGACTTTTTAGAAGTCATTTTTTCCGATACTCCCGGTTATATGCGAGAAACCGAAAATGATGCTGTGATGGAGCGAGTAGATTTAGAGGGTAACTTGTTAGGCTTTTCAATTCTGGGGGTTAGTCAGCTTGCTCAATCAAAACCATTAATTGCTGAGTTGTTATCAAAAAAATAAACGGTAAGTTTTGCCCAGATTTAAAAATCTAGAAAACTGACGGCACTTATCCCGGACTTTTTCAAAAAATTGACGTTATAAAGACAACTCAATCAATTGTTTGTCTGGGGTGATTTCTGGTTGTTCACTCGCCACTTCCAGCCAACCCTGAACCGCATCGGCAAGCATTTCTAACAATTCTTCATAACTCGATGCCCAGGTGTGACAACCAGGAAGGGCGGGGACTGAACCGCACCAAACATCATCTTCTTGCCAAATCATTGCTTTAATCTTCATCGTTTGTCTCTCATGGCTATTTGATACCATTTTTCAATAATGCTGCTATTGATGAAAACATCAAATTACCCCGTCT
>CAZXWM010000343.1:4049-4486 GCA_964644215.1 uncultured Phormidium sp. | reverse complement strand
AACCGACTCCAACTCCAACGCCGCAACCAACTCCTGAACCGACTCCAACTCCAACGCCGCAACCAACTCCTGAACCGACTCCAACTCCAACACCGCAACCGGCACCCGCGCCGACTCCCGAACCTGCGCCAGAACCGACACCCACACCCACTCCTACTCCCGAACCTACCCCAAGTAACTGGCAAATTCTTATCTTGAGCGATCGCCCAGTCAGCGATCGCGACATTCCCGATAATCCCCCACAACTGATCCAGGCCACCAACCAAACCATCCCCAGAGATCAGGCCCCCTCAGACTTAGCCCCCGGAACCCGACTGCAAGTGCGCCTGATCATTGACATCGATGGAGGGGCTACCGTGGGATTTGTCCTCAAACAACCCGGAGATCAACGATTAGGACTAGATTACGAGCGATTTGCCCAGGCGATCGTCAATAAT
>CAZXWM010000343.1:0-4039 GCA_964644215.1 uncultured Phormidium sp. | reverse complement strand
GAAGCTGGCCCCGTCATGTCTAACCTTGATCTCGACGTGCAGATCCAGTCCCCCTAACCCAGCCACAAAAAAATTGGGAAAAATCCTTGCATTTTTTCCCAACTGTGCTATTGTAGTTAAGGTGCAAAACCACGCGGGCATAGTTTAGTGGTAAAACCTTAGCCTTCCAAGCTAATGATGTGGGTTCGATTCCCACTGCCCGCTTTGACTAAACGAAAGACGAAAGGTTTGAGAGCCGTGATGGGCCTGAGAAAAGCCCCATTCAAGGCGATCGCCTCAAATGGGGGTCTGTTGTCGAGTTAGGGACAAGCCTAGTCTTGTTTTTCCTCAAAATCCAACGCGGCGGAGTTCATACAATACCGTAACCCCGTCGGTTTGGGGCCATCATTGAACACATGGCCCAAATGCGCGTCACAAGTTGCACAGAGGACTTCAGTCCGCTTCATAAAGAAACTGACATCCGATTTTTCAGCCACATTTTCCTCCTTAATGGGGGCATAAAAACTCGGCCAACCGGTTCCAGAATCAAACTTTGTTTCCGAAGGAAATAGAGGCGTTCCACAACAGATACATTTATAAATGCCCTGTTTCTTGTTATCGTGGTACTCGCCGCTAAATGCCCGCTCTGTACCATGTTTGCGGGTCACTTTGTATTGTTCTGGGGTCAACTGCGCTTGCCATTCGGCATCAGTTTTTTGAACTTTGTTAACCATCTCTAAACCCTAATAAACTGCCGTGATAAGATAATCTAGTAATCCAAACTTAACACATATTTACAAATCTATCATCCCCAGCCTTAGTCTCCAGCTATCCCCGTTGCCTGTTGCCTGTTGCCTGTTCCCTATTCCCGTACCATGCTGAACCACGAACAAACCCTCTTAAAGCGAGTCGGACTGATTGACGAGGCGATCGCCGATCGCCAGGCCGTCCGTCAGGCCCTCTATGCCATCACCCCTCACTGTGATTATCAAATCTTCGGGATTTGTGCCGAGAGTAGCCAGGAGGCGATCGCCGCCCTCAACCGCTACACTGATGTTTTAGGATATCCTCGCGCCCCAGAACGCGATGCCATTGAAGGGCCGGTTTATCTCAAATACAATCCTAAAACAGACCTCTGTTACCTCAACCCCTACGAGGGCAACGAACGAGGCGTTCTCATCTCTTGTCAGTCTGTCTATGACGATGGCATTCGGGATACCTACGGCCATTTTCCCTTAGATCTATTTGACGACATCTCCCCAGAGGAGATTCCCGAAGCGGTTCCCTCAAAACTACATTCATAACGGTTTTCAGAGAGTACCAATTTTAGAGAGATCAACCTGTGAACATTGCAATTCTTGGCTGTGGCTATGTCGGCGTAGCAGCGGCCCGACATTGGCGAGAAGCCGGCCATCACGTCACCGCCACCACCACCAGTCCCGAACGTGTCTCTGAACTAGAGGCGATCGCCTCCCGCGTCGAACTCGTCCAAGGCAACAACCCTGACGACCTCAAACGGCTATTACAGGGACAAGATACCCTGGTGATGAGTGTGGCCAGTAAAGGGCGGGCCTCCTACCAAAGCGTCTATCTGGACACCGCCAAAACCCTTGTGTCCGTTCTCCCTGACGTCCCCCAACTGCGGCAGATTATCTACACCGGCAGCGGTAGCGTCTATGGCAACTGGGGAGGCGGTTGGGTGAACGAAACCACCCCTCCACAACCGACAATGGAGAATTACGAGATTTTAGTGGAAACCGAACAAACCCTATTAAACGCTGCTAACGACGATTTACGAGTCTGTATCCTGCGTCTGGGAGGCATTTATGGCCCCGGCCGGGAGATCGATCGCATCTATCGTCATTGGGCCGGCCAAACTCGCCCTGGGGATGGATCTCGTCCTAGCAATTGGATTCACCTCGATGATATTGTCGGGGCTATGGCCTTTGTCCAGAAACAGCGTCTTGAGGGGATTTATAATCTTGTCGATGATGACCATCCGCCAACCCGAGAAGTGGTTGAGGCGGTCTGTCAAACCTATCAGTTGCCCCCCGTCACCTGGGATGGGTCCGAACCGGGCCAGGTTCGCTATAGCGGTAAACTTTCCAACCAGAAAATCAAAGATGCCGGCTATGAGTTGATTCATCCTCATCGCATCATTTAGAAAGATGGTGGTCTTGGATAAACCCATTGGACAAGAGGCAGGCTTACGCTTTCTTGATGCCGCCATTGCCCGCGATCGCATTGCCCCGGCCTACCTTTTCGTCGGGGCTGAGGGCATTGGCCGGGGGCTGGCGGCCCGCTATTTTGCCCGACAACTTCTCGACACCGCCCGGCCCGATTTGGGCAATCATCCCGACTTCCTTCAGGTTGAACCCACCTATCTCGACAAAAAAGAACTCTATACCGTTAGCCAGTCCCGCGAGAGGGGACTCAAACGCAAATCGCCGCCGCAAATTCGCCTGCAACAAATTCGTCAGTTAAGTCAGTTTCTGGCCAACCCGCCTTTAGAAGCCTCTCGCAAAGTCATTATCATCGAACAGGCCGAACGCATGGCCGAAGCCGCCGCTAACGGACTGCTGAAAACCTTAGAAGAACCTGGACGGGCCACGTTAATTCTGATCGCCCCGTCTTCGGAGAGTTTGTTACCGACACTTGTGTCTCGTTGTCAGCGGATTCCCTTTTCCCGTCTTTCCGGGGAGGAGATGGCCCAGGTGTTGCAGATAACCGGCCATGAGGAGATTCTCAACCAGCCGGCCATCTTGGCCATTGCCCAGGGAAGTCCTGGAGTGGCTATTGCGGCTTGGGACCAACAACAAGCCATTCCCGCCGAATTGCTAGAGAAAGTCCATCAGTATCCCAGAAGCCTACGGGACGCTTTAGAGTTAGCCAAGGAGATTAGCAAAACCCTTGATACGCCTGAACAACTTTGGTTACTCGACTATCTCCAACAAGCCTATTGGCGGTCCAGTGGCGGCAGCCTTTCTCCAATTGTGCTGCAAGCGTTAGAAGAGGCCCGACGACATCTACGTCGTTTTGTGCAGCCGCGTCTGGTTTGGGAAGTGACCTTAATGCAGTTGGCTGAGGCGATCGCCGTCAATTAAACCGCAACTAAGCCTTGGGCATTGGCTTGCATCACCAGCCAATGTTTCGAGGCATCCAAAAATAGGCGATTTTCCCGTTTGAAGTCCCCTAAAATACGGGTCACGGTGACGCGATTGACACCGATCGCATTGGCTAAATCTTGGTGAGTCAGTCGGGCTTTGAGGCGAACCCCCTCAGCCGTGGGTTGCCCCATTTCTCGGATGAGTAAGTGTAGTAAATTCTCCAGGCGATCGCTGGCCCGTTTTTGTGCGGTAATACTTAAAAGATTTTCTAATTGATAGAGTCGCTTGGCTTTCTGCTGAATTAAGGTATAGCCAAGTTGAGGACTCCGTTCAATTTCATCGAGAGGATACCAGGTCATCATTACCCGAGATAGGGCCTTCATTTGATGATTTTGACGGGCGGTTAAGCCTTCTCCTAACCACATTGACGGACCAACCCATCCTAGGACACGTTCCTCGCCCATCGACAGATAGGTGTTTAGTTGAACCCAGCCTTGGCAAACTTGCCAGATTCCACTGGTTGATTGCGGTAAGAGATCGCCGCGATCGTAGATACGACTCGTTCGATGACGCATGACGGTCGATTGCATAATTTCCTCCCCGTGGGGTATGTGGCAGCGAGGACTCGGAGACCGATAGAATTTCTCCAACTAGCCCTGGCCCACAGAATAGGGAGTCAACGTTAAATTCCCGTAAAGAGTAGGCAAACTTTAGAAACAGCTTGGCCTTGTACGTCTCGACTGTTGTAACACCTTTTGACGGGTTCTGGGTACTTATTTGTGAATTTGGGCTTGAGAATGCTTTAGAATAGAGGCGATCGCCCCGAGAAAAGAGGATCGAGACGATCTGAAACTCTTGGCTCTTCAGGATATATGGTGTAATTTGTTCCATGGTATACAAAATTGTCGGGGCGAACGGCCGTTCGCCCCTACGGCAAGGGACATAATCTGCCA
>CAZXWM010000342.1:0-4486 GCA_964644215.1 uncultured Phormidium sp. | reverse complement strand
CCTGTTCCCTGTTCCCTATTCCCCCCATGCCCAAAGAAAACCTCTACCTCTGTATGGGGTCAGCCTGTCACCAGTTGGGGGTATATGAAGTTCTCCCCCGGCTGCAATCTCTAATCAAGGACTATGACCTCGAAGACACCGTAGAACTCAAAGGTTCCTTTTGCCTAGAAACCTGTAGCTACGGCATTGTTATGAAATTCCAAGAGGAGCATTTCGTGGATATCAACCCGCAAAATATCGAGGAGAAATTCCTCAGCGAAATCCTCCCCACCATCCAAAAGACCCTAGAAGAAAATCCCGCCCCATCCTAACATCTGTGTCCCCCAAGAGGGCACGCCACTTGCGGGTCTAACCTAAGGGCGCGCCACTTGCGGAACGCCCCTACCCTTTTCAACCATGCAAGAACAAACCCAAAACCATATCTGGCGACTCCTTTGGGAATATGACCCCAATGGATTGATTGCCGTCGACTCCAACTTTACCATTGTTTTAGTTAACCCTGCCTTTTGCCGGATGTTTGAGGTTGAAGAAGCCGAGATTCTCGGCAAACCTGCTAGCAGCATCTTGGGCAATATCGAGCATTTTAAAAATGTCTGGAACAGCCAACAGGTGATTCGAGGTGTTGAGCGGGAATATAGCCACCCTAAACTCTATTTACGAGAAGTGGTGTTTCCCATTCCCGAAGAAAAAATTATCGCCTGTATTATGGTCGATATTAGTCAAGAACATCAACGGAAACAGGAACTGCAACATCTCAAAACTGAAACAGTCTTAAATGTCCGCGAAGTGGTTGACAATCAAATGAAAGTTGCCCAGGAAATTGCCGGACTTCTGGGAGAAACAACGGCTGAAACCAAAGTTAGCTTGTTGAAAATCATCGAAGCGGTTGAGCAGGAAATGGTTTAATATGACTCAACAAAATAACCTTCGGGCAGACAATTTTTTTGATATTTGTCACCTTAGTCTAAACAAAAAAGGCGAAGAACTTTGTGGCGACAAGGTGAAGTTTATTAAGACAGGAAATAAGACAACAATCGTCTTATCTGATGGTTTGGGGAGCGGTGTTAAAGCCAATATCTTGGCGACTCTAACCAGTGAAATCCTCATTACGATGTTGAATGCGGATATCGCCCTAGAAGCGGTGATGGAAACGGTGATTGGAACTCTGCCAATTTGCCAAGTTCGTAAAATTGCTTATGCAACTTTCACGGTTATTCAAATTGATAATATCAGCAACGAGTTTCGGGTTATAAACTTTGATAATCCGCCCGTCTTTTATTTCAAAAAAGGGCGGATGATGACCCCGAAACCGCGAGTTGATCGGATTCTCAACCGTAAAATCCAAGTGGTGGAGGGAACTTTGCAACGGGGAGACTTTCTCGGGGCGATTAGTGACGGCGTTCTCTATGCTGGCCTCGGGGATACGATGAATTTCGGCTGGGGTTGGGAGAACATCGCTAAGTATATGGAAAGCCTGTTTGTCCATGATGCACCCACGGCCCGCAGTCTCTTGGATAAGGTTCTCGGGGAAACGCGGCGACTCTATCGGGATAAAATCGGCGATGATGCGTCCCTGGTGGGGGTGTATGTCCGTCGTCGTAACCCTTTGATGATTTTCACTGGCCCGCCGTTAGACCCGAGTCAGGATGACGCTTTTGCGGAACGGTTTTTGAGTTTTCCGGGACGTAAGGCCCTCTGTGGGGGAACCACTGGCAATATCGTTGCTAATTATATGGGGGAAACGGTGGAGATGGATATTTCAACGATGCGGAAAGAACTTCCCCCAATTGGCATTCTCGATGAGGTCAGTTTGGTGACTGAAGGGATTTTGACGATTTCTAAGGCCACGGAAATTCTGAAAAAATGCCGCTGTGATTTAGACCGCCTCCCCTTCGATCGCAATGGGGCCGTGTTGCTGGCCCGAGAGATTCTCGAAGCTGATTCTATCTTTTTCTTGGTGGGACAACAGATTAACGAGTTTTACCAAAATCCCCTACTTCCTAAAAATATCTCGATTCGTCGCAGTTTGGTCGAAGAGTTAGTCCAACTGTTGCGAGACAATCAGAAGGAGGTGGATTTGGAATACTGTTAATGCAGGAGTTGGCGAGTCTTCTCCATAACGCCTAATCGACGAGTTGGTTCGGATGGATTATTTGATTGAAGGTAAATTGTCTTTATCGGATTGATGTTTCCTAAATTCAAATTCATGTTGGAGTTCAATGTTTAAGAAATAGTTTAATAATGTCCGAATGACTGCGATCGCACCTAATTTAATTAAGGTTTCCGTTTTGGGGGCGATGGTTGTTGCTAAAATATCAGCCCCTAATTGAAACTCCAAGGCTAAGGCCAGCCAAACCCCAAACCGTATCCGCAGTTGAATGAAGAGAAATTCGTCATATTGAAAGTCCGAGAATCTTAACGCCAGTTGCAGGGTTTTCGCAATTCCCAAGAAAACGCAAAACACCGAAATTGCCTCTAGGATGAATTTGCCAAAAGAAACAACCCCAGATAATCCTCCTTCGAGAATATGTATCCATTCCATAAGCCTTAAAAATTCGCGCTAAACCCATCACGGATAGATTAATCTATATTGGTGAGGGAGTGTTCGGGATAAATTGACGGATTCAGGAGACTCAGGTTTGATTTTAGTGATCCATCTCTATTTCTATAGCAGTTTTGCGGTAACTGTTAAGCGTCAACCGTTACAAAAACTTGATTTTACCCGGATGTTTTGATGTCTATTGTTTTGGCTGATGTCTTGAAGCGATCGAGTGCTGAGCCTGGATACACAAAATATGCAATATGTCAAGTCGTTGCGCCAACTTTCTGAAAATCGGGCAAAAAAAAAGTCCGTCGACAGACTCTCGCTCAGAGCCAATTGATGTCGCCACCGGCCAGCAAACGACTGTTGATTCGTCTCGGATGTTTGGGGAAATTGCGAAATCGGTGATGGCTAGAGTCTTGACTGGGAGAGGGATTGGTGGATTTTGCGCCTGAACAGACTGGGGAGATGTTCAGGGACATTGGTTTGGCTGAGGGGGCGATCGCACTAATTTTGCCTACAACATTGGCAGTGTGAAAATCATAGCAGAGCCGTCAAACCCTGTCAACCTCGTTCTTTATTGAGAAGAAATCCTAATAAAAATTTTTGTCAGAATATCATGATATTTTAGATATTTAAAGTATATGAGACATAATAATAGGTGTAGCTTATCGGTTGACCTGAAAACGACGACGAAGCCAACTCGCGAGTTGAGAGACGCGGGGTATCGCCCAACGGTCACGGAGGAAACGCGATATCCTGGAACGATAGCTGCTGCTGTACCTCTGCACCCAGAAGACGTTCATGACTGACGATAACCAACTTCCAACTCGTGATACAGCGACCTATGAGGGGCAAATTCCCCCATCCTTAGAGCGTGTCATTCCGGCCATGCGCCGTTTTGGGCAAATTAGTTTCTGGTTTCAATTGGTGCTGGGGGTGATTGCGGGCTTAATTTTCTTCTTTGCGGGCTTTGTCGGGTCGAATACCGGGGAAGCCAATACCCTCAGTCCCGAGGAAGGACCGGGACTGTTTTTTGCTATCACCGGCTTAGTGGCTTTGGCCATTGGGATGTATTGGGCCTTGCGCTATACCCAGGTCGCCAAGCGTTTGGCGATTCCTGACCCCTCCTTGCGGCCGACGCGATCGCAAACCGTCGGGTCTCTACAAACCGGAGTCATCATTAACCTAGTGGGGATGTTGTTCAACCTCATCGCCGCCCAAATCATCACCGGCTTGCTGATGGTCAAGGTTTTGAGTTCCGAGGGGGTGCAGTTTTCGCCGGCGGCGTTAAGTCGTTTGGTGCAACCGATTGATATCTTTGTGGTTCTGGCCAATACCAATAGCCTTTTTGCCCATTTCGTTGCCCTGAGTTGCTCGTTGTGGCTGTTACGACTGGTGCATAATCTCAAATCGAGTTAGTCGCGCCGTTGTAGGAGCGGTTCCGGGGCAATCATCTCAGGGCGATCGCTCCCCAGTGGGTCAACATCAGACCGTTGAGGCGTTCTCACTCCAGGATTGGGCAAATCCGGTTGGGGGACATCATCTCTAGGCGGCGACGTGGCCGGACGGTTGGTAAACCCTAACGCCAAGGCGATCGTGGCCAACAAAGGCATTCCGCAGGCCAGCGATAGGTCGTCGATTGCAACAGTTGTCGCTCAATCTCTCCCCGACGGCGATCGCGATCGCCTGAGTTTCCCGGATTCCCCGAGGAACCCCTGTTCGCAGCATTCGATGAGTGAGAGTCTTGAGAGTGCATAGGTCGGTATTAGGGCCGGGAGTAACCTAGTTATCCTTTCAAGAAACCCAAGATTTAATCCGGATTCACGATCGCCCCCCGCCAAACATCTACCCGACTCACTACTCACTACTCACTACTCATACCATTGTCCTAAAATCATGCTACAGATAGTCCTTTCCATCGTTCCTACGCTCTGCGTAGGG
>CAZXWM010000341.1:0-4496 GCA_964644215.1 uncultured Phormidium sp. | reverse complement strand
CCCCGCCACTAACCCGCCCTTAACTCGCACCTCATCCATCCTGGCCATGACTCCCCTAGTCACCGTCTCTGACTCATTACAGGCTTTAATTGACCAGGCCCTAGAGGCGGGACTGTTGGAGTCGCCACCGCAAAACTGGACGGAACTGCTGCAATACCTGCCCCACAAAACCCTCGTCAACGCCTGTCAGGAGAGTTGCGTCGGGAAACTTCTCCCCAATGCCTTCTATGTCCATCACAGTGCCGTCGCCGCTCTCCCACTGCCCCTACGCCTCTATGAAGGCTACGCTGCCAGCGGCGTTGAGAACTTAGACAACGCCACTCTTGTTAAGTTTTCCCTCAGCCAGCCGCAACTCTCCTATTTGTCCTATCCTGACTTCGATACTGACCCCCATCCCGCCCTCGTGCAAAGCATTGTCGTCAACTTGCGACAGGGAACGGTGAGTTGTCGCAATTACCAGGATTCCAAAAATCCGCCCATTTTGCATCGCAAGGAAACCTTCGTTCAACGGAGTTATCCCGGTTATGAGCAATTCCTAGCCCTGACGCAACAGGAAGAAGCCCTCGGACTCCTCGATAATACCCGTCATATCGGCACTCGGACGAATTGGCAACGCTATTTACAGGATGTGGGGGTGGAGATTCAGGGCCATCAGGTGATGCGGCGTCAGGTGCAGAATCCCATTAAATCCCGTATTGAACGCCATCGGGCGGCGATGATGCGTCATGATTTATCTCGTCCGATTAAGTTAGCCCTAGAAGCGGGGTTATTAACGCCCGAGATGACCTGTTTTGACTATGGTTGCGGCTATGGAGGAGATGTGGAACGGCTGCAACAGCGGGGACTGACGGCCCAAGGTTGGGACCCCTATTATGCCCCGGAAACGGCGTTACAGCCGGCGCAATTTGTCAATTTGGGCTATGTGATTAATGTGATTGAAGATCCTCAGGAACGGCGGCAAGCGTTGCAGCAGGCCTGGGCTTTGACGGAGGGGGTGTTACTGGTGGCGGCCCAGGTGTTGGTACGCGATCGCGATGAGGACGATGTTGTCTATGGTGACGGGGTGGTGACGCAGCGGGGAACCTTTCAAAAGTATTATGAACAGGAGGAGTTGAAGGCCTATATTGATGGCGTGTTGGCGGTGGATGCCATTCCTGTGGGGTTGGGGGTCTATGGGGTGTTTCGCGATCGCGAACAGCAGGAGCAATTTCGCGCCTCTCGCTTTCGTTCTCGTAGCCAAACTCCCCGTGTGCGCGTCTCGGTGCAGCGGTTTGAGGAATGTCGAGATACTTTGGAACCGCTGATGCAGTTTTTTGCCGATCGCGGCCGTCTTCCTAAGCCCACTGAGTTAGCTGAAGAAGCCGATATTATTGATTTATTTGGTAGTTTGCGTCGCGCCTTTCGCCTCGTGTTGCAAGCTACTGACGAGGCGGATTGGGAGGACATTTCTGAACGTCGCCGCCAAGAATTGTTGATTTATTTAGCGTTAACGGCTTTGGGCGATCGCCCCCGGTTTAGTGAGTTAACTCTAGCCATTCAATATGATATTCGTGCCTTTTTTGGGAATTACAAACAGTCGTTAATGGCGGCGGATTTAATGTTATATGGTTTGGGGAATTTAGAGCGGTTAGGGAAGTTGTGCGATCGCAGTCAGATTGGGCAGCGATCGCCGAGGGGCCTAACGGTGCATATCAGCGCCTTCAACCAGCTCGACCCCATTTTACGTCTCTACGAAGGTTGCGCCAGCCACACCATCGGCAGAATGGACGATACGACCCTAATCCAATTCCACACCCAACGCCCCAAAATCTCCTATTTTTACTGTCCTGATTTTGACACTAATCCCCATCCTCTGATTAAAACTATCATGCAAATCGACCTACAAGATTTGCGCGTCCATCGCTATACTTACGAACTCTTTGAAAACCCCTTTGTTCTGCACAAAAAAGAAGAATTTGTCACCCCAGACTATCCCAACTATGACCGTTTTGTGCGACTCAGCCAACAGGAACAAAAATGGGGACTCCTCGACAACCCCGAAGCCATAAGACGATATCGACAATGGTTAAAATGTCTCAAATCCCATGGCGCAGAGGTTCGGGGTCATCGAGTCTATTGGCGCAAGGATGTTGACCCTTATCAGAAACGAGTGATACAATCTCGGAAAGAGCGATCGCGGCGATCGCCCTAATCCTCAGTAATTCCCGATTTAAACCTCTTCAAACGCCGACAAATCTAGCTTCTCAAATTGCTGCAAGAAGCCCAATAAAGTCTTGGCAATTTGACTTACACCTCCCTCAACATTAGATTCGATATTCAGAGGGATAACCGGATCATGTAGGGACAAACGCAACAAGAACCAGCCCTGTTCCTCGGGGGATTGACAACTGACGCGCACCCCTTCATAGTTCTTGGGAACTACTTGCCAACCGTCATGATTCTCGGCAAATTTGCTTAAAGCTTCGATGATTTGGTTGCCATAGGCTTTGAAGTCTTCAACGCCAATTTTCATACGCAACTCGGTGCTTTCCTCGGGTTCTTTTAAGTTGGCAATTAAATCCGATAATGCCTTGCCTTCTAACTTCAATTTCGCCAACTCAACCAATAGCTTGGTAATCAAATACGCCCCATCATCTAGGAAGTAGTTTTCCTTCATGGCCCCATGGCCCGAGGTTTCAATGGCTAACCAAGATTCTTGTCCTTCGTTATTTAAACGAATTGCCTCATTGATGACATTTTTATAGCCTCGTTTGAAGCGATGATGAATGCCATTTAGATCTTGTTCAATAAAGGTGGTTAACCCTTCTGAGGTGATGGAGTCGGTGACAATGGTGGAACCGGGATGTTCTTTGAGGACAACGGCGGAAATTAAGGCAATGAGGCGATTACGGTTGAGTTCCTGGCCTTGGGTGTCAACGGCGGCCCCGCGATCGACATCGGTATCAAAGATAATGCCAAAGTCGGCATTTTGGGCTAATACTGCTTGGGAAATAGCCGCCATTGCCGCTTCATTTTCTGGGTTGGGGACATGGTTGGGAAAAGTGCCGTCGGGGTCTAAAAATTGGCTGCCCGTGGTGTCTGCCCCGAGGGGTTTGAGGACGCGATCGCAGTAAAAGCCGCCCGCACCATTTCCGGCATCCACGATGATATGGAGTCCCTTTAAGGGCTGTTCAAACTGTTGCGGATGATTGACTCCTTCACGGACGACCTTCACCAAACCTTCGGCATAAACTCCCATGAAATCACGAGGTTCAACAGTTCCGCCCTCGGCGGGTTCTAGTACGTCTTGATGAGCCGCAAATTTGAGAATGGCGGTAATATCTTGTTTCCCTAAACCTCCTTCGCCGGTAAAGAATTTGAAGCCATTGCGGTTGAAGGGTAAATGGCTGGCGGTGAGCATAATGGCCCCGTCACAGTTGAACTCGGGGCTGACGGTACTCATGAACATGGCCGGGGTGGAGGCTAAACCGAAGTCATAGACGCGACAGCCGAGACTGCTGATGGCGGCGGTGGTGGCGGCCATTAAGTCGGGGCCTGAGAGGCGACTGTCTCGCCCTAAACTGATGGTTAGATCGCTGGCGGGTTTGTTGAGAGTTTCACTAAGCCAGCGGACGAAGGCTTTACCGAGGGTTTGGGCGATATCTGGGGTGAGGTTGACGGGTTCGTCAGGGATGCCGGGAAGGGCAACGCCGCGAATGTCTGACCCGTTTTGCAGTTTGTCCCAGTTAACGTTCTGTACAGTAGCAGTCATAAGGCTTGCAGGATGGATAGGGCAATGGCGATTCGCCCTTACCATAGACGATTTGCCTCTATCCATCAATGCGATTATGAGCGATCGCGCGGGGAAATGCGATCGCCCCTAGATATGTCTTGACCTTAGCGTCCAGCAGAAACAGCGGGAGTCAGAGCCGCTTTCAGGGCCTCAACCTTATCCGTTTGTTCCCAAGGCAGATCGAGGTCAGTACGTCCCATGTGACCGTAGGCGGCCGTCTCTTGGAAGAAGCGTCCTCCACGTTCGCTGGGGAGACGGGAGAGGTTGAAGGCTTGGATAATTCCCGCCGGACGCAGTTCAAAGATATCGTTGACCACCCCGAGCAGTTTCTCTTCATCAACTTTACCCGTGCCAAAGGTTTCGATGAAAATACTGGTCGGCTGGGCCACGCCAATGGCGTAACTCACCTGAACTTCGCATTTTTCGGCAAAGCCAGCGGCGACAATGTTTTTGGCAATGTAGCGACAGGCGTAGGCGGCGGAGCGATCGACTTTGGTGGGATCTTTGCCGGAAAAGGCCCCGCCACCGTGACGGGAGTAGCCGCCGTAGGTATCGACAATGATTTTACGTCCGGTGAGTCCTGAGTCTCCTTGGGGACCGCCAATGACAAATTTACCGGTGGGATTGACCAGAAAACGAGTCTTGTCGTCCGGTTGAACGGTCATTTCGCTGAACACCGGTTGCACGACGTGAGTCCAGAGGTCTTGTTGGATGCGATCGCGCA
>CAZXWM010000340.1:0-4541 GCA_964644215.1 uncultured Phormidium sp. | reverse complement strand
AGCCTTCATTAACTTCTTTGAGGGGAGGGCGGCTTATCCTGGCTTCAAAGCCAAGCACAGAAACCAGTCTATCAGCTATCCTCAAAACGTCTCTCTTGTAGAAAGTGGTATCAAATTCCCTAAGATGGGAGTTGTTCGGGCTAAGCTACATAGACGGATTGAAGGTGCAGTTAGGACGGTTACGGTGTCAATGAATGCCAAAGGTCAGTACTTTGCTTCTGTCTTAGTCGATGATGGGAAAGACATCCCCAAAAAATCGCCAGAAGGGAAAGCAGTAGGTATTGACTTAGGATTGACTCATTTTGCTATTACTTCAGATGGCTCTAAGTTCGAAAACCCTAGATGGTTGGCTAAACACGAGAAAAACCTAAGAGCAAAGCAAAAGCGTCTATCCAGAAGACAAAAAGGTTCTAGCAACCGAAACAAAGTCCGCAAGCAAGTCGCGGGAGTCCATAACAAAATAGCTAGATGCAGGGAAGATTTTCACCACAAGCTATCACGCAGGATAGTTGACGAAAACCAAGTCATCGTGGTGGAAAATCTAGCCGTCAAGAATATGGTGAAGAATCACTGTCTTGCCAAGGCAATTAGTCAGGTAGGATGGGGACAGTTCTGTACCATGTTGAAATACAAAGCGGAGCAAGAGGGGAAAGTTTATCTCGAAGTAAGTCGATTCTTCCCCAGCTCCAAAACCTGTAACGTTTGCCTAAATCAAGTAGGGAGTTTATCTCTTGATATCCGTAGTTGGACTTGCTCTAATTGTGGAACAAAGCACGATAGAGATATCAATGCTGCTAAAAATATCCGAGACGAAGGACTGCGTATTTTATCCTCGGGAACCGGGGAGTTCGCCTATCGCCCAGATATAAGTCGAGACAGTAGAGGACGGAAGAAATCTACTATCTCGCAGTCTGCTGGGTAGGAAGCCGACGCTGGTGTCTCTGATGAGCGCGCTCGGTAGTTCACCCATTCATGGCAATGCGATTCTGAGGCGAGTTAGACTGACCATTTGACTCAGATGATGGGGCCGGGAGTTCAAATTCTGGTTCCACCACACGCCAGAGTTGAGCCAGGCGATTGGCCGGAATGGTTAAATAGAGGCGATCGCCCAGCGTCAACTCAGCCCCCAATAACTCCCAACCATGGAGGGTATCGCTACCGGTTTCGAGATACAGTGGCACAAAATCACCATTCGCCGCCGCCGACTTGACATCTTGTCCCAGAAATGGATGTTCCGGCGTAATGGCCGTAGCCATAGCAATCCAGAGATTTCCCGCCGTCATCCCACTGCCAAAAATCTGTCCCCCTAGGGCCGCCGCCGCAAAGGAGGGAGCGGCGATTTCCGTCGGACTCAGAACCGAGTTAAACTCAAAAACCTGCTGAACCATCATGCCAAAATGAGCATCATGGGCGCGGACAACCACCCGTACATCGCTTTGAAATCCTTTCGCCGTTAGGGCAATTTCTAGGTTCGTGGTGTCATCACTGCTAACCGCAAACAGAGCCTTGGCTCGGTGAACGTTCGCGGTTTCTAGGGTATCCGGGAGAGTGGCATCTCCTTGAACCACAGGGATTTTCAGAGATTGAGCTGTATGCAGAAAGCGACCATTGGGATCATTCTCGATCACCACCACGTCATAACCATTTTCCTGCAAACTCGCGGCAATCTTGATCCCAATGCCCCCTAAACCACAGACGATATAGTGATTTTCGCTCGGGGTTGGGGTGGCTTTCCAGAGTTTCCGAAAACTCGTTCCTAACACCCAGTCATTGAGTAGAGCATAGGCGATGCCAATCACCCCAGCCCCGGCTAACATCATGATCACCGTAAAGACTTTAATTAGGGCTGGGGCCGTTTCGGCGACTTTTTCGTTTCCGCCGGCCCCAGTAATCATCCCCACCGAGAAATAAAGGGCATCAACAGCCGTCACCTCAGCATTGATGGTCGTGTACGTCAAGGTGGACATGAAAATCGTCAAAAACAGAACCAGAGTAATGGCGACACTGGACTGAATTTGCTGACGCAGGGTTTTCAGCCAACGGAAAAATTGTCGGCTTCGAGCCAGCCAAGATTTATGACGCGAGCCGATGCTTGGCTGACTGGCGATAATGAGGCGATCGCCCACCTGCAATGGCTGTTGACGCAACACCCCAGAGACTAAGTCTAAATGAGTCTGCATCGGCAGATAATAGATTAACATCCGCGAGCGATCTTCCCAGAGTTCATCGAGGGTTAGCCCCACCCAAGCGTGACCCTCATGAATATACTCTTCATGAATCGGCCAAGTTTGATTAAATAACTGAAGTTGACCAATAGCCCGATTTCCGAAAGCGGCAAAAGCAAACACCGGCGCGGCTAAAGCCGACACACTCATCGCCGTATGATGCTCCAGGGTGCTATTGAGTCGCTCCCCGAGTCGCTGGTTAAAGAGTCGATTAACAATGCGAATCTGGGGATTCAGGAGACGTGCTTGCACTAAAACCGCTAGATTGATAGCATCATCCACCATGGCTAACACCAGAGTTTGAGCCTCTTGGATACCCGCCGCTAAGAGCGTCGAGGACGATCGCAAGTTGCCCACAATCACATGGTCAGTTTCTTGGGGAAGGGGACAATCATGGATACCGATGGCCTCAATCCCTTGCTGTCGCAGCAGTCGGAAAATTTCGTAGCCCGTCGGACCTAATCCACAGACAATAATCTGGGGTGTTCTCATCATTAAACAGTGCTTAAACGCATCTCTGCCAGGTCGCTTGAGAAAGCGAGGATAGTCAGAGTCAAAGGTGCAATGGCTCAGGGGTGGCGATTGTGACTCACACCCTTAGCCAACCCTCGTCGGTTATTGTCTCTTAGGACAGATCGGCGTTTTGTAGCCTTGAACACTCAAGGAACACTCAATTTCAAGCCACCGGTCGCGCTGGCGAGGCGGGAAATGGCCGCATCTGGTTAGAATGGATCAGATTTACTGTTGTGCGATCGCCGCTGTTGCTCTGTTATGGCTTTTTCTTCCGTTGTTCGTACTCTGGCTCGAACTCCTCTGACTCAAGAGCTAAACACCGCTGTTGATCGCGATGGACGCTTACACCTCGATGGCGTTCCTCGCCTTCCCAAAGGTCTGATGGTATCGGCATTAGCCCAGCAACGTCAACAGCATCTTTGTACCATCACCGCCACCCTAGAAGAAGCCGGACGTTGGGCGGCGCAACTCCAGGAAATGGGTTGGCCGGTGGTTCACTTTTATCCCACCAGTGAAGCCTCCCCCTATGACGACGGTGATGCCGATGAAATCACCTGGGGACAATTACAAGTCTTAGCCGATCTCGTGCATCTGCGGGAGTCAACCCCTCACCCCTACGCCATTGTCGCCACCCAACGCGCCCTCCAGCCCCATTTACCGCCCCGAGAGCAGTTTGCCCAGTCTTGTCTGCGTCTCCACCTCGGACTCGATCTCTCCCTGGGCGCTCTCAAACGACGACTCGCGGAACTCGGCTATGAGTCGGTGTCCCTGGTCGAAAGTGAAGGACAATGGAGCCGACGCGGCGATATCATCGATATTTTTCCGGTTTCCGCTGAACTGCCTTTGCGTCTGGAGTTTTTTGGCGATGAACTCGAAAAAATGCGGGAATTTGACCCCATTAGCCAGCGATCGCTTGACAAAATAGACCAAGTTGTGCTAACGCCGCGCCAACTGAATAGTGGACTGGCCGCCGAGATGGGCCAGGATTGGCCTGAACAGGCCGCCGACTTGTCCCCCAGCGCCCAAGTGGGCCTAGCCTTTGATACCCCCGCCTCGCTTCTGGAGTACCTCCCCCCCGACAGCCTCTTGGTGGTCGATGAACCCGAGGCCTGTCAGGGCCACAGCGATCGCTGGGTAGAACATGTCGAACAAGACTTTCTTAGCCATCGCCATCGCCATCCCCAACTTAGCCCTCTCCATCGCCCCTTAGACGAGAGTCTCGCCCCCTGTACCTTGCCACGAGTCGATTTGCGGGAATTGGTCGTCAGCGATCGCGACGCGGAACATCAGCCCGGCAAACATCTCAACCTGGCCAGTCGTCGTCTAGCCACCACCCCCCATCAATTCGCCAAAATCGCAGAAATTCTGCGACAGGAACGCGATCGCGGCTTCAATATCTTTCTCGTCTCTGCCCAGCCCAGTCGCACCGTATCCCTGCTACAAGAACATGACTGTAGCGCCCAATTCCTGCCCAATCCCCGCGACTATCCCGCCGTTGATCGTCTACAAACCCATCATGTCCCCATCGCCGTCAAATACTCAGGACAAGCCGAACTCGAAGGCTTCATCTTGCCCACCCTACGCCTCGTCATCGTCACTGATCGCGAGTTCTTCGGTCAACACGCCCTCGCCAGCCCCAGCTACATCCGCAAACGTCGTCGGGCCGCCTCCAAACAAGTCGATCCCAACCAACTGCAACCGGGAGACTACGTCGTTCACCACAACCACGGAATCGGGCAATTTCTACAACTCGAAAGCCTCACCCTCAACGGCGAAACCCGCGAATATCTAGTGTTACGCTAT
>CAZXWM010000339.1:0-4545 GCA_964644215.1 uncultured Phormidium sp. | reverse complement strand
AGGGTTGATGAGTTGTAATGAAAATTTGAGACCCCCCTTTACGCCCTGTTGCATGTTCTCTAAATTCTTGTGCTAATGTTTCTAGCAGCTTATGATATAAGCCATTTTCTGGTTCTTCAATACAGATGAACGGTGGAGGAGATGGGTCTTCCAAAAGTAATAAATAAGCAAAAACCTTAAGAGTTCCATCCGACATTTGCTGAGAATAAAATGGGTCTTGAAATCCCCTATCATTAAATTTTAGAAGTAATCTACCATCAGGACTTTTTTCTGTACTTATTTCATTTATCCCTGGTATTTTTCCTGCAATATTATTCAGGACAGACTTGAATTTTCTAGGGTGTTCTCTCTCCATGAATTGAACGACATTACCGAGATTATCCCCATGTATGTTTAAGTGTTTCTGAGGTCCCGCAAGGGGTAAACTTCGCGCAGCATCTGGCGTAAAGTAACTGAGATACCAGCCTTCAATAAATTTTTGAAATAGCGAAATTCTAGGATGCTGTTTTAGGGAGCCTAAGGTCGCGATTCCCAGTTTTCTTTTGTCACTTAACTCGACGATTTCAGTTTCTTTGCTTTCTTCTTCTGTTCCACCTTTCTGTAACTTTTCCATTAAATCAAACAAGTCAAATTGCCCCTGATCTTCTTCAATTTCTTTACCTTCTTCTTCCCCTTTCCAGGCAACTCCCTTGCCCTCATTCAATAGCAAAAAAGAAAACGGCCAGCCTCGCTTTTGACCTTTTCGTCTTTGTCTTAGCCGTTCTTGCTTAACAAACGGTCTGCCATCTAAATCTAGATCGATAGCAAGTTCATAAGTAATTGGCCTAGCATTTCCATCCTCTTTATAGTAAATCTCGAATTCTATACTACCATCTTGTCCTTGGGAGCGAATTCTCTCAAAACCACCTCGACCACGGGCATCACAAGCCTCTTCAACTCCCCCTTGGAGACAATCTGAAAGAAAGCCAAAAGCATCAAATATCGTACTTTTCCCAACACCATTTTTTCCGATTACGGCTGTCATAGGTGTCAAAGGTGTTCTGTTTTGGCTATTCCACAGTTTTCCCAGAGTCACCTCTTTTAAAGTTCTGTAGTTTTTTATTTTAAATCCTTCAATACCAGCCATGTAAATACCTTATTTCGGAAGCAATTTCTGAATCTCCGCCAACACCAGGTCAGGAACAGAGCAAGCATTGCCGCGAATCCAGGGGCCACTGGTCAGTTCCAGGAAAGGTTGCTCCTGATGGACTGTCTCAGCCCTCTTCAATATACTATGAATCACTGCCACTGGAGTCAAATTACCCCGATCGCGGCAAAATTCATGCCAACGCTCCACCTCCTCCGGCTTAGAACTAATAATCAAATAATGGGTACAAGCCTCTAAGATCGGTTGTTTCTCCGGCTGCACCATCCCTCCCACATCGACAATTGTTAAGTCTTTTTGCCGACGTAATGCCAAAATTGCTCCAGAATGATAAGGAAAAAAATTATCCGTTAACCGACCCTTATTCGCCGCCTTAAACCGTTCCGGGTCTTCTCCCGGAGGAAGTTCCAAGGTATAATTTCCCTCCCCATCCCAATTGGCCCGTTGTAGATAAACATTGGGATTCACTGTCAGTAACGTTTGAAACAAACAATGGGAAAACACACTTTTACCACTATCCGGGGGACCCACCACCATTAACGCCGGATGCAGCCGATCGCCTCCCTGGCCTAACTCAATCACCTGGCCCACCGCCACTCCCTTGCGATGAGTGGCCACCACCACCGCACCCAAACGAGGGTCATTGCAAGCCACCCAGGCCGTCGGATGCAGTTCATGAATCAGGTAGCCATAAAGCCAAATCGGCCCCCGTCCATCGAGAATCACCCCAATCCGAGTATCAATCCCCTGGGGAAGTTCAATCGTCCCCAAATCCTCGGGACTGACAATCTGTTGCGTCAGCTTAATCCCTAAAACCTGATACTCTACCCCATCGGGGGATTGACCTCGACTGAGGCTGAATTGAATACCACGAGCAGCAGTTGTCACGGGACGCATCCTCCCTAGGTGTTTATCTATGCTACTCTAACACCCAGGTTGAATTGGGGTCTTCTAAACTATGGCAGAATCGGTCGTCCAAGCGCCCAGTCCAGAGGTCTTACAAGGCTTTGCTGCCGGGCAACTGGCCAATCGGCTGCAACGGTCGATCCGACTCTGGCTGTGGGTCGATCGCCTCTACGGAACCGCCCCCAACTGGTCGATGGACTTACCGAACCCCTTTCGCTATCCCGATGTCCGCGATCGCCTCTTCAGCCCCCGTCACCCCAAAGACGACCACACCGCCGCCGATGCCGTCAGTCAACACTGTGGCGATCGCCATTGTCTCTGTCACCAAACCGCCCACAGCCTCCTATTTGCCCCTCAATGGGGTCTCTCAGAACCTCGCTGGCGGAACGAGATCCAATTTCACACCGGACTCAGCCAGGGCGATCTCGACCATATCCTCAACAGTTGTCCCTTCGCCACCGTTCATCGCTCCCTACGGGATGACCTCAAACAACTGGCCGAGTTAGGATGGCTAAAACCCCTAGGCTGGGGAAAATTCGAATGTCTATCACCGGCTAAATTGCCGCAACACTCAACCCACACCTCAGTCGAGTCCAACCTCTTAACATCCCAACAAATCCGGCAACTGTTGCCCATTCTCGAATCCGTTGCCTTTGTGCAACCGAACCTGGAACTGGTCATTCAAACCCTTTGGCAACATCTCGCCTCCAATGGCTCTAAACCGAGTTTAGATGACTCCCGTATTTTCATTCATCTCGACTATATTCTCCCTCCTGATAGCCAAGATCGCGTCGATACCTATCAAGAACAACTCGAACAACTCTGGCGGCTTCCCTCCTCGGGAGTGATTCAGTTTAACTATAGTCTTAGCCAAAACAAAACCGTCTCCATTGTCACCTATCCCGTCTGTCTTCACTATGTGCGGCGGGCTAAATATCTCAGTGCCTATGGCTGTGACCCTCATGGCATCGTCAATTGGCACAATTACCGACTCGATCGCATCGAGAGCGATCGCCTCACCCTCCTGCCCTGGGGCGATCCGCAAATCCCCTCTTTCCTCAAACAACTACGACGCAACGGCGAACTCCCCCAAGCCAATGTAGTGCGTCGAGAACTCGATCGCGCCTGGGGATTTAACTTTTATCTTCCCCGTTCCTTGCTGTTGATGCGCTTTCCCCCGGCCTTTGCCCAACGCTACGTCAACAACACCCTCCGCCATCCCACCTTCGAGGCGATCGCCTACTCCCAAATCCCCTCCCTGATAGGCAATGTTCTGCGCGATAACCAACAACAGCGCAAGATTTTAAAGATTTTGGGCGATCGCTCCCCCGAAGACGTCTATTATCGAGCCTGGATTCGTGAAGGTGATATCAATGTCTTGATGCGACTGCGAGATTGGCGACCCAAAGGCGAAGTCTTATTACCCCTATCCCTGCGTCAAAAAATGACCCAAGAAGCCAAACAGGAACTAAAGCACTATACCGACTAATGGACAGCTCGTGGCTAGTCTGCCTTCGTCAACGCTTCTTGATTGAGCAACGCCTGAGTATGATCAGGATTAATCTCTAAGGCTCGTTCCAGAGCTGCCAAAGCCTCAGGATTCTCGCCCAACAGGCGTAGAGCAATTCCCAACCCGGCCCAAAAGTCAGCATTTTCCGAATCGAGAGCGATCGCCGCCTCATAGGTCGTCGCCGCTTCAGCATAACGTCCCAGAGCCATCAAGGCCAGACCCCGATTATAGAAGGCTAAGGCTGAGTCCGGTTCAATGGCTAGGGCCTGCTCTGCCGCAGTCATGGCCTCGTGATAGCGTTCCCAGCGGTAAAACGTAGCACTGAGATTCACCCAAATCTCAGCCAAGGTTGGTCGATCGCCCACATTGGCATCTCCCCTCAAGGCGCGATAATAGGAGGCCACAGCGTCCCTGTAGCGTCCTGATCCTGCCAAAATTCGGCCTTGATTAAACCAAGCTAGGGAGGAGTTGGGAGCGATGGCGATCGCCCGTTCTATCGCCGCTAACGCCTGGCGTTCGCGGTTTAAATACCATAGGGGGACACTACGATTACTCCAAGCATCAGCAAAATCCGGGTCCAGACCAATGGCACGATTGGACGCCGCCAGAGCCTCCTCATACTGTTCAAGTCCCATCAAGGCATTGGCCAACTGCATCCAGGCATAGGCCGGTCCCCGGTCCCCCCAGTGGTTATCTGCATCCTGTAACGCCGTTTCACAGGCAGCTCGGGCCGCCTCATAGTCCTCCAGGCGATTGAAATTCGCACATTGGTGAGCTAGGGCAAACGATGACTCTGGAGCCAATTCAATGGCCCATTCAAATGACCCCTGAGCTTGTTGGTGGCGACCGAGAACGCCCAAAAGAATCGCCTGTTCCGTCCAAATTGTGGCATCCTCGGCATTGAGAGCCAGGGCGCGGTCGTAGGCCAATAGGGCCTCGTCGTAGCGTTGACGATCGCGCAGCAGGCGTCCTCGAATCAGCCAGG
>CAZXWM010000338.1:799-4552 GCA_964644215.1 uncultured Phormidium sp. | reverse complement strand
AACGCATCGGCTATCCGGTGGTGGTGCGTCCCTCCTATGTGCTGGGGGGACGAGCCATGGAAGTGGTCTATTCCGACGAAGAACTCGAACGCTATATGACCTTCGCCGTGCAAGTCGAACCCGAACACCCGATTCTGATTGATAAATTCCTAGAGAATGCGATCGAAGTGGATGTGGATGCGATCGCCGACCCAACCGGGGCCGTGGTCATTGGCGGCATCATGGAACATATCGAACAAGCGGGGATTCACTCGGGGGACTCGGCCTGTTCGATTCCCAGCCAAACCCTGACCCCCGCCGCCCTCAACACCATTCGCGATTGGACTGAGAAACTGGCCCAACGGCTCAATGTGGTGGGGTTGATGAACGTGCAATATGCCGTCCAGGGAGAATTGGTCTATATCATTGAAGCCAATCCCCGAGCCTCGCGGACGGTTCCTTTTGTCTCCAAGTCGATTGGCGTTCCTCTAGCCAAATACGCCTCGCGGGTGATGGCCGGCGAAACCCTAGCCCAGTTGAACTTCACCCAGGAACTCATCCCCAATCACGTTTCCGTGAAAGAGGCGGTGTTACCGTTCCATAAGTTCCCCGGAACCGATACCATCCTTGGACCCGAGATGCGATCGACCGGAGAAGTGATGGGGATTGACGACGGGTTCGGGAAAGCCTTTGCTAAAGCCGAACTCGGAGCCGGGGAACTACTCCCTGGGCAAGGGACGGCCTTTATCTCCGTCATTGACCGGGATAAGGAGAACGTCATCGCGATCGCCCGTGAACTTCAGGAGTTGGGCTTTGACATCTTGGCCACTATGGGTACAGCGGCGACTCTGAAAGCGGCAGGACTGGAAAACGTAGGTTTAACCCTAAAACTCTCGGAAGGTCGCCCCAATGTGCTCGATGCCATCAAGAATAAGCAGATTCAGCTAATTGTGAATACCCCCTCTGGGGAAGATGCGCAAGCCGAGGGTCGTACGATTCGGCGCATGGCGTTAGCCTATAAAATCCCCATCGTCACCACCATCTCGGGGGCGCGGGCCACAGCAGCGGCGATTCGCACCTTGCAAGGGGAGTCCTATCAGGTGAAAGCGTTGCAAGATTACTTCACCGATTAACATCCCTTAGGGACGAATCGGGGTGTAGCCGAACTGGGGGAGTCCGAACTCTTGCGGAGCCACAACCCACCCCCAGGAGAGATTCCCGCTGCCAAGATTTGGGAAATGCTATATTCATCAAAAGTCGTAGGGGCGAAAAATTGGTCGGCGAGCGATAGCCGAGCTGTTCGCCCCTACTGAGCCAATCAAGACGTTGGTTCAGACATGACGCCAACCAAGGAGATCGAGACTCAACCATGCGCGTTTTACTGCTTTATCCCCGATTTCCCAAAAGTTTCTGGTCATTTGAAAAAACCCTGGAACTGATTGGACGCAAAGCCATGCTTCCCCCCCTGGGACTGGCAACAGTGGCAGCCATTCTGCCCCAAACCTGGGAGTATCAACTGGTTGACCGCAATGTTCGAGAAGTCACAGAGGCGGAATGGAACTGGGCTGAGTTGGTGCTGATGTCAGCCATGATTGTCCAGAAAGAGGATATGCTGAGCCTGGTGACGGAAGCCAAACAGCGCGGCTTACCGGTGGCCGTGGGGGGTCCCTATCCCACGGCGCTCCCTCAAGACCTCCAGGCGGTTGACACCGACTATTTGATTCTCGATGAAGGAGAGATTACGCTGCCGATGTTTGCCGAGGCGATCGCCGTCGGTGACAAAACCGGTGTCTTCCGCTCCAACGGTGAGAAACCCGCAGTGACCGAGACGCCGATTCCCCGGTTTGACTTGCTCGATTTTGAGGCCTACTCGGAGATGTCGGTGCAATTCTCCCGAGGCTGTCCCTTTCAATGCGAGTTTTGCGACATCATCGTTCTCTATGGCCGCAAACCCCGCACCAAGTCCCCAGAGCAATTCCTAGCGGAACTCGATCGCCTCCGTGAACTGGGCTGGCAACGCAGTATTTTCCTGGTGGATGACAACTTCATCGGCAATAAGCGCAATGTGAAGCGACTGCTGCAAGCCTTGCAACCCTGGATGGTGAACCATAACTACCCCTTCTCCTTCGCGACGGAAGCTTCTGTGGATTTGGCCCAGGACCAAGAGTTAATGGATTTGATGGTGGCCTGTAACTTTGGCTCCGTCTTCCTGGGGATAGAAACCCCTGATGCTGATAGCCTAGCGGTGACGAAGAAGTTTCAGAATACCCGTGATCCGCTCAGTGACGCAGTTATCAACATCTCCAAGTCAGGGTTACGGGTCATGGCGGGCTTTATTATCGGCTTTGACGGGGAAAAATCCGGGGCGGGCGATCGCATCGTTGAGTTTGTGGAAAAAACCGCCATCCCCACGGCGGTCTTTAGTATGTTGCAGGCGCTCCCGGATACGGCCTTATCCCACCGCCTAGAGAAAGAAGGACGCTTACGGGCCACGAACGGCAACATTAACCAAACCACGTTAATGAACTTTGTCCCCACTCGTCCCCTAGAGGAGATTGCGCGGGAATATATTGACGCGTTCTGGCGACTCTACGATCCGCTCGTCTTCCTCAATCGCACCTATCGTCATTTTCGCTTCCTCGGTGAAGCCACCTATCCCCATAAAGGGAAAGCCACCCGTAAAAACACCTCCTGGGTGGTGATTCGGGCATTGCTCACCCTCTGCTGGCGACAGGGACTGGTGCGTAAAACTCGTTTTGCCTTCTGGCGCAATCTCTGGTTGATGGTTCGGCATAATCCAGGAGGTGTTAGCAGTTATCTCTCCGTTTGCGCTCAGGCCGAGCATTTCCTGGAATATCGGCAAATTGTCAAGGATGAGATTGAGGCTCAGTTAGCCGAGTATCTGGCGCAAGAGGAACAGGTTGCCAAGCAAGCCGCCTCAGAGCCAGTAACATCAGGGGTGGCTCGTTAATTGCCGTAGCTCGGCGATCGCTCGCTGACCGCAAAAATCCTGACGGAAGAGAATTTCGGCGTAAAAATTCCTCTATGATTTCTAGGGAAGGAACTGCGAGACGCTCTCTATGGCTTTTGAATACCCCGATGATCTCAGATATCTGGACTCTCATGAGTATGTACGCCTCGATGGTGAAATTGCCACCATCGGGGTGAGTGCCTTTGCCTTGGATGAATTGGGCGATATTGTCTTTCTGGAACTGCCAGAAATCGGCGATACCCTGGCTAAAGGGGAAACCTTTGCTTCGATTGAGTCGGTGAAAGCTGCCGAAGACCTCTATGCTCCCATTTCGGGGACGGTGATTGATCGCAATGAAGAGGCCCTCAACTCCCCCGAAGGCTTAGCGGCTGATCCCTATGGGGAAGGTTGGCTGATTAAGGTTCGCCTCGATAATCCTGAGGATGAACTCGAAGATACTCTCACGGCTGAGGAATATCGCGCCCAAGTCGAAGGAGAGGAATAACCTAATAATAGACAATTAAATATGGACAATTGGTTGAGGTCAAAAACTTTACTGGTAAATCAATGCAGCCACTTTAATTGTCCTGTTTGTTCTGACTTATTACCGTTGTAGTTAGTTGTAGGTGAGTGAGTGGTTATATTTTGGGCTTAAGTATGACAACGTGTCATACTTAGAGATAATGATCCGAGAACACCCTGAGGGGAACATTGTCACCGGTTCTGGGGTGAAGCCTGCGGAAACTGCGATCGCTCTTGGGAGAGTGACGCCGTTAACTGTCACACGCAGTTAATGAGCAAAA
>CAZXWM010000338.1:0-789 GCA_964644215.1 uncultured Phormidium sp. | reverse complement strand
TTTTATTACCGCGTGCGATCGCGGAGCGTGTGGAAACCACAATCGCGCAGCCTGCGGTTTCGGCGATCGCGCAGCCTGCGGTTCCCACAATCGGCCCCAACCTGATCAGTAGCCAAACTCACCATCATGGAAACCATAAACCTCAAACTCCAAGGGATGAGTTGTGCATCTTGTGCCAACAGCATCGAGAAATCCTTGTCCCGAGTCTCCGGGGTAGCGGCTTGCAATGTCAACTTTGCCCTCTCCCAAGCCACTGTCGAGTATGAAAGCAACAAAACCGACCTTGAGCGTCTCATTGCAGCCGTCGTTGATGCCGGTTATCAGGCCCAACCCGTCACATCTCCCCTAGAAGATAGCGACGAAGAACAAGCCGCCAGTCAAGCCGAACAACGAGAACTCACCCAAAAAGTCATCGTTGGCGGTGTTGTGAGTGCCATTATCGTGATTGGGGCCATTCCCGCGATGACCGGGTTAGACATTCGGGGTTTCCCCATGTGGCTACATCACCCCATCCTGCAACTGGTGTTAAGCCTACCGGTCTTTGTCTGGTGTGGCAGCAAAATCTTCATTAGTGCTTGGAAAGCCTTTACCCGCCATACAGCGGATATGAACACCTTAGTCAGTGTCGGAACCCTATCCGCTTACGCCTATTCCCTCTGGACGACCTTCTTTCCCCAATTTTTCGAGGCCCAGGGACTCCCAATCGACTACTACTACGAAATTGCCGTCGTCATTATCACCCTGATTCTCTTGGGGAGATTGCTAGAGAACCGGGCCAAAAAACAAACC
>CAZXWM010000337.1:2469-4558 GCA_964644215.1 uncultured Phormidium sp. | reverse complement strand
GCGACTCAGCCTGAGCCAGTTCTCTGAGGCGGCTGTTGACCACATCTCGGGGAAAATCGTTGTTGGCTAAAAGCCAGAAGATACCGTAGTGCCGGGCTTCTGAGGCCATCAAACTGTGGTAGAACCCCGCCAGTTCCGAGTCCGGGAGATGAGTGGCCAGCAGGCCTAGACGTTCATGCGATCGCGCCTCAATCAGCAATAAATCCAGTTTACGCTCGGGTTCATTATGGCGCAATTGCCGCTTTAATTGTGAAGCATAGGGAGGCGCGTTCAACGGCGCCAACGGAATCCCCCGTTCCTGTAAAATCTGATTAACCTGGCGGAAATGGTCTAATTCCTCCTCCGCCAACCGCGTCAGTTCCCGCAACAACGGTCCATCGGAGGGATAGCGACACATTAAATTGAGAGCATTGGCCGCCGCCTTGCGTTCACAATGGGAGTGATCGAGGAGTATGGTATCGAGATGAGCGATCGCCTGCTCAATCCAAGCATCTGATGTCGGTTGCTCAAGGAACTTAATACTCGGTAATCTCGTAGTATCAGCGAAGCTTGTATCAGATTGTTGTGGAGCAAAGATCATGGCCTTGGGACAATTAGTAAATGGACAATGGACAAGTCAGCGTCAACAAGACGACGAACAAGGGCGATTTGTGCGTCCCCCCACTCGCTTCCGCAACTGGATTACCCAGGATGGAGAACAAGGCTTTACCCCCGATGCCGGACGGTATCACCTCTATGTGAGTTACGCCTGTCCTTGGGCTCATCGCACCTTGATTATGCGGGCCTTGAAGGGCTTAGAGCAAGCCATTAGCCTCTCTGTCGTCGATCCCTATATGGGAGACGAAGGCTGGTTTTTCTCCCAGGCTCCCGGCTGTATCCCCGATACCGTCAATGGAACTACCTATGTTCGAGATCTCTATCTCAAGGTTGATCCTCAGATGACCGGCCGAGTCACGGTTCCCATTTTATGGGATCAACAGCAGCAGACCATTGTTAACAATGAATCCCGTGAGATTATACGGATGCTCGATTGGGCGTTTTTCCCCGAGGATGGCGATCGCAATTTCTGTCCCCAAGACCTCCAGGAGCGCATTGATCACACCATTGACGCAATTTATGAGCCAATTAACAATGGTGTCTATCGAGCCGGATTTGCCACCACTCAACGCGCCTATGAGGACGCGGTAAATGAGCTATTCGCGGCCTTAGATCATTGGGAGTCAGTGTTGAGAGAGCAGGACTATCTCTGCGGCGATCGCCTTACGGAAGCCGACATTTGCCTGTTTACGACGCTGATTCGCTTTGATGCTGTTTACTACGGTCATTTCAAATGTAACCGCCGCCATATTTGGGACTATCCTCAACTCTGGGACTATGTGAAGCGAATTTATCATTATCCCGGCGTTAAAGAGACCTGCAATTTTGAGCATATTAAGGCTCATTATTATCACAGCCATGACTCCATCAATCCTACGGGAATTGTTCCCATAGGACCGGAACTTCCCCTATCGCTCTGAGGTGATTCTGACTTGGGTTCAAATGTCAATGGCTCAGCGGTGAGGGCAACTCGTCATAAAGGTCATGTCATAAAGTTCATAAAAAAGGTCATAAAGTTCATAAAAAAGGTCATAAAGTTTAGAAATCACCTCGGTCATAAAGTTCATAAAGTTCATAAATCCACAACAACGCATCCATGACGTTTAACCTGTTCAGGGACAGCATCCATTGGCGGCAACTCTTGGCGGCTGTAGTCATCCTGCATTACCTCAGCCCAACTCCCAGCCTGTCACAACTGCGCCCGGATAATAGCCTACCGGACAACTCCCGCCTAATTCCCGAGGGCAATCAGATTCGCATTGAGGGGGGAACAGTGCGAGGAGATAATCTCTTCCATAGTTTCCAAGAGTTTTCCATTCCAGAATCCCTTACAGTTCACATCAATAATAGCCCCAACATTGCCACCATTATTACCCGCGTCACCGGCTCAAGCCCGTCTCAACTTGATGGAGAATTCAAAGCCAACGGAACCGCCAATTTGATTTTCATGAACCCCAATGGCATCCATTTTGGCGAAACGGCGCGGTTATCT
>CAZXWM010000337.1:0-2459 GCA_964644215.1 uncultured Phormidium sp. | reverse complement strand
GTTATCTCTCGGCGGGAGTTTTTTGGCCACCACCGCTGAACAGATCCAATTTGCTGATGGCAGCGTTTGGGGGACAGCCTCTTCGCAAGATGCTCCTCTATTGACTCTTTCGGTTCCAATTGGCCTGCAATTTGGCGACAGTCCTGGGGCAATTATCAATCGTTCTCAGTCCCTGGATAGCCAGGGTGCGGTGCAAGGCTTAGACGCGGCACAATTGAGTTTGTTGGGGGGCGCAGTCCAGGTGAATGGAGGACGGATGGGTTCACCCCAAACTGTGGAATTAGGCAGTTTTGGCCCCGGAACCTTGGTGCATCTCGATGGCCAGGGACGGGTGGCGGATGTGACGGCGACTGCTTTGGGACCGATTGAGTTCACTCAAGGAGCATCTCTCGAAGGAGGGGAGATTCGCCTGTTGGGCCATGACTTACGGATGAGCGAGGGATCGCAGTTGGTCTCATCGGGGTCTGGGGCGATTGGGGTTCCCCCACGCTTCGCGATCGCGATCGCCATGCAAAACACCGTTAACCTAAACAGTGGCTCTCGCATCCTTTCCCAGAATGGCCCCGAGGTGCGGATTCAGGCGCAACAAGTCCGCCTCAGCGGCCATTCGGCCCTAATAAGTCAGAGAACGACTCCAGGCCAGGGAGGCGCGATTACCATTGAGGCTAGGGAGGGAATTACCCTGACCGGGGGCGGCTTTGAGCAGTTCAATCAGCATTTAGCGGCCATGGCCAGCGCCAGCCTGCAACCGAACGATGTCATCACGGGGATCTTTTCTCGGGCGGTATCCGGTCGCGCTGGGGATATTCGCGTGATAAGCGATGGCGATCTAACTCTACAACATGGCTCAATCATCGATCAGGTGGTTTGGGGCGAGGCCTTCGGCGGAGATCTCGTGCTTGAGGTGGCCGGAACTCTGGATTTACATGAATCAGGGATGTTGAACCTAACCCTGGCCAACAGTCAGGGGTTCGCGGGGGATATCGGCATCCAAACCGGGAATTTAAGCCTTCGTGATGGGGGAGTTATTGCTGGGGTAACGTTTGGCGATGGTAACAGCGGTCAGATTACTGTTGCAGCTAACGATACGATTGACATCATCAATACCCGTGTTGATGGTTTCATTCCTACGGGAATTTTCAGCAACTCCGTTTTCGGAACGGGGACCGCCGGGGATATTAATCTCATCACGACTCATCTGAGAGGGGTCGCCGGTGGCACAATCTCCTCCAATAGCGGGGGATTTTTGGCGAGTGTGGTGGTCACAGAAGGCGGGTTGGGAGGAAATATCACCATTGAGGCCCGAGAATCCTTGTACCTGACGGGATTGTCTGAGGATGGAACCTTCGGGAGTGGTGTGAGTACCGCCACCCTTGGCCGCTTTCCCTCGGGTGATGTGATCATTAACAGCCCTCTTATAATTCTCGAAGATGGAGCGGGTTTCTCCACGGAAACCTTTGGACCGGCTGATGCGGGAACGCTCAGGGTCACAGCTAATGAGATTCAGTTATTCGGTCAAGCCCCTATCTTTAACTCAACAAGCCAATTTACCTCAACCTCGGGACGACGGGATTTCCACTCAGATGCGACGGGGTCTGGTGGGGATATCCGCGTTTGGAGCGATCGCATTGTCGTTCGCAACGAGGCCCTGTTCGATGTCCGCAGCTTTGGCCAGGGTGCGGCTGGGGTCTTGGATGTGACGGCTCGTGAGATTCTCTTAGATAGCGGCGGTACATTGAGTGCGCAGACGGTTTCGGGTCCGGGGGGAGATATTCGGGTGCGATCGCAACACCTACAATTAGACAACGGCAGCAGCATCAATACCAATGCTGGAACCGCTGATGGGGGCAACATTACCCTAGATATTGGCACTTTGCTGGCTTCGGGCAATAGTGATATTACCGCCAACGCTCTCGAAGGTCGCGGCGGACAGGTTCGCATTACCGCGGAGGGGATGTTTGGGATTGAATTTCGCGACTCCCTAACAGAACACAGCGATATTACCGCGAGTTCTCTCCTCGGTCCTGAGTTTAGTGGCGAGGTCAGCATTAATGTCCCGACGGTCAATCTTTCAGGGGCCTTGGTTTCTCTACCCAGACCGATTTCTAACCCGGTGATTCTCTCGACTTGTGATACGGGGGAAAGTCGTTTTGTGCTTACTGGACGACGGGGATTGCTTCGTCATCCCTGGGAACCCCTGAGGGGAGAGGTTCTCTGGGAAGATTGGCAGGCGTTCCCCGATGAGTTCTCTGAGTCTTTGTCTGAGGGGACTGATACGGCGGCTACTGCCAATCTACAGGAGGTTCCTACACCAACGTCCGCCGCGCAACTCGTGGAGGCGGAACGGTTGGAGGTCGATGAGTTGGGGAATCCGGTTCTGGTTGGGGCGCGATCGCCTAGACTAGAGTGACATACTCCCGACGCTCATGCGTCACGCATAGAGCGCGGGCTTCTCAGTG
>CAZXWM010000336.1:0-4565 GCA_964644215.1 uncultured Phormidium sp. | reverse complement strand
CGATGAAGCTCGAAGCCCGCGCTGTACCCGATAGGGTCAGCGTCGGGTAGTTCACAGACAATCCCCCACCTGTCGCCTGTCGCCTCTTGCCTCTTGCCTCTTGCCTCTTGCCTCTTGCCTCTTGCCTTCCCAAAAAGAAAGAGGGCTAACCGCAACCGCCTTCTATCCCTGTTAGCGGTTAACGATTACGCCCTCCTGTAAACCTTGCGTAAATCTACAGAAAGTATAACACCTTTTTTAGAGATTGTCAGTAAATTCACAGAAAGCACCATCCAGAGCGGGTTCATGGGGTTCCTGAGGCGATCGCAAAGACTCCTTCGCTCACAGCCACTAAGAACACCGGGGATATCCTCAACAGGGCAGGCGAATCCTAAAGCAGCTTCCTTGGCCGGGGACAGAGGTACAGTAGAGCTGTCCCTTGTGATTCTGGGTGATAATCTGATAGCTGGTTGAGAGTCCCATCCCCGTTCCTGAACCAATGGGTTTGGTCGTAAAGAAGGGATTAAAAATTTTCTCCTGAACCTGGGGGGTCATCCCGATGCCATTATCCTGAATCTGAATCGAGATCATCTCCGCCTCCAAGCGAGTTGAGAGGATCAGCCGGCCTTGATAATCCCACGTTCCCTGTGCGGACTGAGAATGCTGCTGTTCGTCGATCGCATCGATGGCGTTGATGAGGAGATTCATAAAGACTTGATTGAGCAAGCCACTGTAGCAAGCCAGTTTCGGTAAGTCGCCATAGTCCTTGATGACCTCGATTTCTGGCGTTTTTCCTCGGCCATTGAGGCGATTTTGCAAAATCAGCAAGGTACTATCTAGGTTTTCGTGCAGATTCACCTCCTTAAAATTCGCCTCATCCAAACGGGAGAAGGTGCGTAAGGACTTGACAATATCGCGGATTCGTTCTGCTCCAACTTTCATCGAAGTCAAGGTTTTGGGGAGATCTTCGTGCAAGAAGTCTAAGTCAATGGCCTCAATACAGTCGGCGATCGCCGCGTCTGAGGTTCCATATATCCGTTGATACTCCCCGAGTAGATGTTGTAAATCTTCAACATACTCCGCTACATGGATTAGATTGCCATAAATAAAGCTCACCGGATTATTAATCTCATGGGCCACACCACCCACCAACTGTCCTAAACTGGACATCTTCTCTGCCTGAATCAACTGCACTTGCGTCTCTTGCAGTTCCCGATACGCCGCCTGGAGAGCCTCCGTTTTCTGTTGTGACTCCTCATAGAGTTGAGCTTGTTGGATGGCGATCGCCACCTGAGCGGCGATGGATTCGAGGAGTTCAATCTCATCAGCCTCCCAAGGGCGATCGCGCTCAACTCTCCCCATTTCAAACCCACCAATTTGTCCCGACGCAGTATGAATCGGTAGAGCCAAATAGAGATGAATCCCGGCTTGGTTACAAAACTCCTGCAAAGCTCTGTCTTGACAATCATCAACATCTAAACGGTAGATGCGATCGTCGAGGATATGCTCAAACAAAATTGGAAACTCATCCCATGTATAGACTCCCAGCCAACTAGGAATTTCGGCAATTTTCCGTTCATTGACAACTTGCCATATTGGCGGGTTGTCCTCACCCTTGTACCAGCCAAACGTACAGATATCGACTTCAAGTTCAGCGGCGATCGCATTCACCGCATTGTGTAGGATTGTATTGAGATCCAAAGAATTGCGAATCTCATCACTAATGGTACTCAGAAGCTGAGTGCGGCTGACCAAAGCTTGTAACGCCGCCTCCGTTTCCAAACGGGCCGTAATATCCCGCGCCGCCGCATAAATTAAATCTCCATGAGGTCGCGCAATCCATTCAATCGAATGATAAGTCCCCTGTTGATCGCGATAGCGGTTGACAAAGCGATTGACAACATTCTGATTATCCAAATCCCCTAGAGCCGCCAACGTTGACTCCACATCATCTGGATGCACAAACTCTAAAAAGGCTTGTCCTTCCAACTCTTGTAACTTGTATCCCAACGTGGTTTCCCAAGCACGGTTGAGGCGACGAAACTTACCATCGAGACCCGCAATACAGAGGAGATCCAACCCCACCGTAAAAAAGCGTTCCAACTCCAACTCAGCGGCTTTACGCTCCGTGATGTCCATGACAGTGCCAAACATCCGTAAAACCTGTCCATCCTGGGACTTGAGTTGAATGCGACTGTTGATATAGCGAGTCTCACCATCAGCCAAGACAATAGTACAATCAAAGTTTTGCGGTTGTCCTGACGCCGCATCAGCTACTCGTTGACTAAAATACTCTCGGTCATCGGGGTGAATGTGTTGCAGATGTTCAGAAAAGCTCGGTTCGGGTTCATTAGGATTGAGACCAAAAATGCGAAAAACCTCCGCCGACCAACTAATTTGTTCAGTGATCAGGTCAAATGACCAGTGACCAATATGGGCCACTTCCTGAGCCTGTTGCAAGGTCGCCGTCAGTTCAGCTAAAGCCGTTTCATTGGCTTTGCGATCGGAAATATCACGAAACAAACCAATAAATCGGATAGGATTCCCGGCTTCATCTCGTTCAATGACTTGGCCGCGAGAAAGAATCCATTTATAACTTCCATCCTCATAGCGTAAACGATGCTCGCTTTCATAGAGGCGCGTTTCCCCCGACAGATGGCGGCTCATCTCCTCATAGGCGCGAACTCGGTCATCAGGATGGAGGCGATTATCCCAATCCTGCTGAGTATTCGTTAACGCTTCGGGGCGACAGCCTAAGAGTTTGGGCCATTCCTGGGAATAGGTCACGGAATTAGTTTTTAGATTCCACTCCCAAGTCCCTTCACCGACCGCTTCGAGGACAAAATCTAGGCGAGCTTTACTCTCTTGTAGAGCCAGTTGTGCCTGCTTAATATCATCAATATAACTGGCGATTCCCAGACATTGGCTGACCTCAGACGCGGAGTCTTTCAGAGGAGCCAAGTTAGCACTATGCCAATAATAGTGACCATCTTGATGCAACACCCGGTATTCTAACCCAGAGACTCTTTCATGATTCAATGCCTGCTGAAACGCCGTTAGACAAATTGCGAGGTCTTCTGGGTGAATGAAGTTGCTAAAATGCTGACCAGAGAAGTCCGTCAACTCATAGCCCATGACTGTTTGAAAGGTTGGGCTAACGTAGCTGAAGCTTCCATCCTTGTCGAGAATAAACACCATATCATTGAGGGTTTCAATGACATTCCGAAATTTATTTTCACTCGACTGTAGAGCCAGTTGACTCACTTTCTGACTCGTGATATCTCGGATATAGCCATACCAAGTGATCCGACCGGTCTCGTCTCGTTGGGGCATGGCTTGTCCCAGTAACCAGAGTTGGCGACCATTGGGGTGATTCACCCGATATTCACAAGACCAAAGTTGGAGTTGTTCAGCCGACTCTTGGATCGATTGATAGACTCGTTCGAGGTCATCGGGATGAACGATGTCAAAGAGGTCTTGACAGTTATTTTGAATCCGAGTGGGGCTAACACCATAAATCGAGCGCACGCCCTCACTGATGTACGGGAAATACATGGTTCCATCGGGTTCTAAGCAGAATTGATAGATGGCCCCAGGAATGTGATGAGCAATCTGTTCTAGGCGATACGCCGCTTCTGGCTCGTCTGATGCGGGCTTAACCGGTGTCTCTGGGGTAATATCTCGCAGGATCGACAGATGCAAATGGGGTAGTAGATGGGCGGTTGCGGTATAGTCCACCTCGCGCACTTCTCCATCGAGGCGGATGAGCGAAAACTGTCCTCGCTCTTGTCCTTGGTTCAAGAAATTTTGCCAAGCCTGCTCAAAGTCAAACTCCATGGCGGCAAAGTCATGGATACAACGACCGATGATTTGCTCACGCTTGAGTCCAAACAGGCGACAGGCCACTGGGTTGGCATCAACATAGTGGCCGCTATCATCTGCCAGGAGCATCGCATCTAGGGAGGCATTGAACAGAGCCTCGAAGGCGCGATCGCCCTGGGAGTAACCGTCAGCCTTCATGGTTGACGGTTGGTTCTCGTTAGTCGGCGGCAACTCGATCGCAGAGGTGACCCGGTCAGAAAATAGCATAGAGATCTCCCCAGTAACGTTAAACCCCTCGTGGTGCAGCCCTGGTATTAAGTATATCATTGAAGCACGAGCTTGACTAGAGTCAGCAATTGTAATAACTTTCAGCAAAATTGGATTAAATCACCCATCTCCTCATGGTATAGTTACTCGTGCATTCAATAGCCAGAAAGGCTTTCAGGATATTATTCGTGTTAGTATTGCCGGATACAAAACAATCTAAATATAGACTTTTTTTATTATTCTACTGTCATCCATAAAGAAGAAGTTTATAATTTGTTCACCAATTCCGTGATGTTTACTCAGTTTAAATCCGTATTTTTATTGAATTTAAATCCGTAGAATCACGGAGACGAGGTGAGAGACCCATTCTCTGGCCGCGACTTTCCTGCCTTCAGAGATGGTGGTATCGTTGAGTCAGTTGATAAATTTCGGCAACTGTGCTTTCAATGACCCCCACCTGGCATCGGCCGAGGTGGAGGAGTGACCAGAGATAACCT
>CAZXWM010000335.1:0-4578 GCA_964644215.1 uncultured Phormidium sp. | reverse complement strand
AGGGAATAGGAAATAGAAATAACCTGGGGGCGTGTTCTTGTGATCGCTTGCATTCACCCTTGACTAGATAGGGCCTCTTTTTGAGCGTCGAGGAGTTGTTTAATTCCTTGCTCAGCTAAATCTAGTAAAGCATTAAGTTGAGAGCGGGAGAAGCTGCCGGATTCGGCTGTGCCTTGAATCTCGATCGCCTCAAGTTGCTCGGTCATGACCACATTCAAATCCACATCAGCCGCCACGTCTTCCTCATAGTTTAGGTCCAGAAGCGGTTGTCCTTCAATGAGTCCGACGGAAACAGCGGCGATCGCATGAGTGAGGGGAGAACGCTCTAACTCCCCAGCTTGTACGAGGCGATCGAGGGCTAGAGCCAGGGCCAGCCAAGATCCGGTGATGGCCGTGGTTCGAGTTCCGGCGTCAGCTTGCAGAACATCGGCATCAATTAGAAGTGTTCGCTCGCCGAGGGCCGTCAGATCTACGGCGGCCCGTAAACTGCGGCCAATCAAGCGTTGAATTTCTTGAGTGCGCCCGGAGAGTTTCAGGAGTTCTCGCCGTTGGCGTTGCGGCGTTGCACTCGGAAGCATCCGGTATTCTGCCGTTAGCCAGCCTTGGCCACTATCTTTGAGAAATCGGGGAACGCCAGGTTCAACACTCACCGTGCAGAGAACTTGAGTTTTGCCTGAATGAGCGAGAACGGAACTGGTGGCAAAATCGGTGAAGTTGAGATCGAAGTGAATCGGACGCAAGCTGTCAGGGGTGCGACCATCAGGACGTTGCCAGGGCATAAGTCAAGTTTGGGAAATGTTCTGGGAGTATGATGCCACGAAATCTGGGTTGAGATATCCCCGATTTACCGGGCCTGGTCGAGAATTGTTTTCATTTGCTCGGCGGCGGCGCGGATAAAGTTGAGGTAACTCTGCCGTTCCTCGTCATCAATGCTGTCATCCTTGAGCAGTTCGAGGGACATGAAGATGGTGTTTAGGGAGCTACGGAACTCATGGGTCTGTTCCACTGGGAACTCAGACTGGGGTTGACGCGATAAAGGCTCGGTCATGATGGGCAAACTAGAGTGCAACATGGGTCAATTGGGGGGTCAATTGGGGGGTCAATTGGGGAAAGCGGTGAGAGAACTCAGTTGAATGAGTCTCAAGCCAACCGTAATCTCACAGAGATTGCTGGACTAATTCCAAATTTTATCAGTGTAAATACTGATAAAATGGGGCGATATCCGTAGAAAATCATGGGCAAGGACATTCGCGGTCACGGGTAACGACCTTGAAGATGAGTCTCATGGGAGGCGAACCGCTCATGGGGCGGCTTATGGGGAAGAAGTGCCGAGGAGGGTGTCCGATGTGTAGCTGAGGCGATCGCAGGTATTGCAGGAGGACTCAATGGTGTTGCGGACCTGTTGGATCTCTTGCAACAAGGCATCTCGGTTCATCTGTACCATCACATCCTGCTCTAACCGCAATTCGAGCAATTCCACAGACCACAAGAGGCTTTGCAGTTGCGTTCGTAAGTCAAAAGAGGCTTTCGGTCCTAAGGGCTGACCGGAACCAGATAGATTCAAAGATTGCAAGGGATTCATCGTGCTTCGTCAATTCAACTGTCCCTATTATCTGGGTCTATCTGAGATGACGCGACGATCTCAACCCTGTCCTGGGTTGATTGTTATCCTCAAGGCTCGTGACAGTTACCCAACCGTCTGGGTGATAGATCCTGGGGTTGCAGATAGATCGAGATCACAATCATCTCACGCCGGTCAGGGTCATCAAGACCCGTCTTTTGGCTGAGGAGAGGGTCTTATTCTTTGCCTAGGTTGACTGTTTTGCGTGATAACACGCAATAGTTAGCAAAATTTATTTTTGGATAGTGGTTTTTACGCAGGTTTGTCGCCGGTCACTCGTCTGGGACATGGGGGCGATCGCCCGCGAGTTCATTTATAAACTATAAAGTCAGTTTAGAAGGTCTAGTTAAACGACTTAAATCAGCAAAAACCATCAAGACGACTGAGATAGATTGAAAACACTCTAGTATTACAAATTGTCATACTTAGTGACTTGCCGACAACCAGAGCCGTAATCACAGTCTTTGCGTGATTATACTTGGTTTCCTATTAGTAATTACACTGAAGTATTGTGGTGGGATGTTAGTTTCCGAAAGAAATTATCCGATCAACCTTTACGCGAGCTTTAAAAAGAGCGGTTTTATATAAAGACTTCAACAAGACAGACAATGTTCCTTGCCTTGGGCTTAGCTTGGGGATAAGTTGGAGACATCAGGCAAAGCGACCCATTTCGATATTGCTTACAGACAGAAATAAAACCACCCAGGACTTAACGATGAATACTAACTTTTTAACTAAAACCTCTCTTATCACCGCCGGATTCACGCTGGCATCCCTGAGTTTGGGCGTCAACCCCTCCATGGCTCAGTGGAACTATTCAATGGACTCCTTCACCGATGGTCACCAAGCCGGTGGTGTCGTGGGATCTAACAGTGCCTTTGAGTTCTATGGCATGGCCATGATGGAGAAAGACGGCCAGGTCTACATCGGCATGAACTCTAACCTAGGTCTCGATGGCTATAACTCCAGTCTTGCTGCCGACGGTGTTATCAGCTATGGCGATTTGTTCTTCAACTTCACGGGTGATGGCTTAGATGATGCTGCTGGCAATCTCTTCGCCATTAACTTCGCTAACAATACCAACAGTGGCGCGAGTGAAGCGGGAGTGTATCAAAACGTCACCGGGAAAAACGTGGCCGGGCAAAACTCGGGATTCAACCATTTAAACCATCATGCCAACACGGTTAATGGTCTCACCGCTAACACAAGTGGCGGTGGTGAGGGTGCTACCATGGGCGACTTAGCCAGCGATGATGCCTACTGGCAGTCCGGTGTTGATAGCAAACACCAAGTTACGACCTCGATCGCCTCAGGAGAACGGGTTGGCGGCATCAATATGCTCGAATCAACTACCCTGACATCCTTAGGATTAGATTTTGCTGGCGAAGGTGGCGTTGGCAGTGAAACCTTTGGCTTCAGCTTTGATCGCAGTTTATTACCCAATGGTGACTTCATCGCTCACATTTTGGCTGAATGTATCAACGATGGCATGGCCATGGCGGGCAATCTAACCGATCCCAGCGTCGTTCCCCCGCAACCGGTGCCTGAACCGGCATCTATCTTAGGTCTGTTGGCTGTTGGTGGCGTCATGCTCAACCGCAAACGGGAACGCCACGCCTAGATGAGAAGCGTTTGACCCATCGACGCGGTAAGGCAAACCGATAAAGGGACTTCAGACAGACGTAGCGACGCTGCGTCTGTTTTTTTGTTGCCCTCTTGCCTCTTGCCTCTTGCCTCTTGCCTCTTGCCCCTTGCCCCTTGCCCCTTGCCCCTTGCCCCTCCCCAATATGGTATCTTTGGATATTTGCAGACTATACGAAAGTAGAGCGCGGTACGCCCCCTATGAGCCACGAAATTTTCATGCCCGCCCTCAGTTCCACCATGACCGAAGGCAAAATCGTCTCCTGGACGAAAGCCACCGGCGACAAAGTGGACAAAGGTGAAACGGTTGTTGTCGTTGAATCCGACAAAGCCGATATGGATGTTGAATCCTTTTACGACGGTTACTTAGCCGCCATCTTAGTTGGTGATGGCGACGTTGCCCCAGTGGGAAGCACCATCGCCCTACTGGCGGAGACAGAAGCGGATATTCCCGAAGTTCAGAAACAAGCACAACAGCAAAGTTCTTCCGCCACCCCAGCCCCAGCGGCCACCCCAGCTACACCTGAACCTGAACCTGTTGCTGTCGCTACGACTCAGAACGGTTCTAGTAATCGCCCTAGTGGTCGCACCGTGGCCTCTCCCCGCGCCCGGAAACTGGCTAAAGAACTCAAAGTTGAACTGAGCAACCTACAAGGAAGTGGTCCCTACGGTCGGATTGTCGCCGAAGATGTACAACAGGCCGCAGGACAGCCCGTATCCGCTCCAACAATCCCCTCAGTGATGCCCGCCGCTCCAGCGGCCGCTCCCGTTCCCATGACGGCGGCGACTACAGCTCCCGCTGCAACGCCAGCCCCGGCGATTACCCCGGGTCAGGTGGTTCCCTTCAATACCCTCGAAGGGGCGGTGGTGCGCAATATGAACGCCAGTTTATCGGTGCCGGTGTTCCGAGTGGGCTATACCATCACCACGGATGCTTTAGATCATCTTTATAAACAAATCAAGTCCAAAGGAGTGACGATGACGGGCCTGTTGGCCAAAGCAGTGGCAGTCACTCTGACGAAACACCCCCGACTCTATGCCAGTTACACAGAGCAAGGGGTGCGCTACAACAGCAGTATTAATGTATCTGTGGCGGTGGCTATGCCCGATGGGGGCTTGATTACGCCGGTTCTGCAAAATGCGGATCAGGTGGATATCTATTCCTTGTCTCGTAGCTGGAAAGACCTGGTGGCCCGATCGCGCAGTAAGCAACTCCAACCGGAGGAATACAACAGTGGCACCTTTACGCTGTCGAATTTAGGGATGTTTGGGGTCGATCGCTTTGATGCCATTCTTCCCCCAGGACAGGGCTCAAT
>CAZXWM010000334.1:0-4596 GCA_964644215.1 uncultured Phormidium sp. | reverse complement strand
ACAGGCGGCAGAGCCGCCAGAGTACGTGTCACGGCAGAGCCATGACACGAGGAGGCGCGAAGTCAATCTCCGAAGGTCTTTAGGATATACGGTATGATTTGTTGGATTTCATAGCAAATTGTAGGGGCGAAAAATTTTTCGCCCCTACGGCAGGAGGCATAATCTGCTATAAATCTTCCTTATCACCGTGAACCCTGAAGACCCATCTCCGATTGCTATATCATGGTAACATACCGGACATAACGACTAGACCCCGCTCTAATAACCTATCAGAGCTTACAAATCATTGATGACCCTCAATCAACCCTCCGATGGAAAATAACCATGAAAAACTCCACCGAAACCCTGGTCATGTTCGCTCAACTCCTAGAAGCTGAACCGCCAATTTTACCTCCAGAAGCTCTCCAACAGGCTCAAACGTTGGCTGACGACTTACAACGTCTCCCGGAAACAGACATCAACCAAGCCGCCGCTATGATTGTCAGTTGGATGGAGCAATTTCCGCAAGAAGCTCAACAGTTGGAAAACGCAATTAACCGCAAAGAAGTTAACGAAATTCAGGAACCCTCAGCCGATAAAACACCCTACACCATTCCCAACTTCCAAATTGTCGAAGAAACTGAAACAACGGTGATGATTACTCCAGCTCCCGATTCTGAACCGACTTCTTTGATTGTTTATGTTTACAAAGCCTTGGAACAATGGATTCAAAAACGCCAGTAATTCCCAACGTTTACGCCCCAAATTTACATTTATTTGCGTTCCATCTCTGGCGAGGATTAACGGGTGAACCGGAGTCTCTAGCCCCGAATCCAAAACAGTTATGGGAACAAGGAGATGAAATTTTAAACGCCTTGGGGTTTACTGAACGTCTCCAGATTCATGGCTATCCAGATGACTCCCCAGAACCCCCCGGCACCCAAATCAATCTCTGTCCCCAAAACTATCTAAAACTCAGGGGGACTCTGCCCAATTCTGATTTAACCATAACCGGAAATATCTACAGTCATCGACTCTATGATAGTTATAGTTTAACAGTTAATTTGCGCCGTCCAGAACAGGAAAATGGCGAAAAAACCGCAGAAGTGCCGATTTCATTTTGGCGCAATTTAAGCACAGAAAAGCTGCTTTTCTTGCCGGATTTCCTGCAAAGCTCGTTAGGACAAACATTACTATTAACTGCATTTCTCCCCCAATCTGAACAGGAAAAAGAGGCTGAAAAATTACAAGATTTTGCTCGCAATTGTTTGGTGCAAGTGATGCCCTCACAAAAAATTAAGCGTCCTCCTTTGCACAAGCTAGGGGAGTTGTTTGGTAGCCCCTGTTTTGAGTTTGGTGGTCAAGTTTTGGACGCGGGTTTAGAGGGGGAAGCGGAGGTGCAACCCCATATTCTAATCCTTCTATTTCGAGAGGATTTAGCCAGTGCTAAATTGGTGGATGCTTATCGAAATTTTATCAATTTATTTTATTATCGCAATAAGGTTTTGTCGGCGTATCGGGAAACCCGAACTCTCTATCGTAAAACCTATAAACTCTATACAGATTTAGAGCAAAATGTCAAGTCATTCAAGCAAGATATTAACATTTCTCGGCAAGAGGAAACCGGCCGCCGCTCTGGGTTGACTCAGGCACAATTGGAAGACCTGAAAGGGGTGTTAAAGGAGTTGGCGGCGTTGGATTTAGACTATGCGCGACTGTTGCGCAATTATAAGCATTCTCGGAATACCATTAGCATCAATACTAAAAATTATCAGGTGACGTTGGCGGCGATTTTGAATACACTGCAAGAGCAGGAGTATGAGGTGCAAGGGCAGGAACTGGAGTTTTTTCGGGAGTTCGGCGATCGCACCTCTCCCTATTTTCAAACTCGCATCAATGACGAACTCAACTACTTTGTGGAGGGGTCGAGTTTAGCGGATAAGGCGATCGCCTCAATTCGAGGAATTGTGGAAATCGAACAAACCCAGCGCGATCGCAGTTTGCAGGAACAAAACCAACAACTTCAAGACCAAATTCAGGCGATTGGGGTGGGAATTGGTACGGGGGCGATCGTCGCCTCAACGGTGGGGTTACTATTCCCCGACTCTCGCGATGAGCCAAACCTGGAGTTCGCGAACCTTCATCCCTTTGCGATCGCCTTTCTGTTCAGTTTTGCAGCGGCCCTTGTCGCCTGGGGGGGAACCAAACTCTTGATCCGCGTCTGGTGGTGGACATCGAGGCGATTGTAATCGGACTTGGGCCAATGGCGATCAGCGGTTTCTGGGCTAAACTAAAATCTAGGTGAATCAATGGAGTCTAAATGATGCTGTCAACAGTTCAGTGGACGGTGGAAGACTACCACCAGATTATTAAAACTGGGGTTCTTGATGATCGCCGGGTGGAATTACTCGCCGGAGAAATCGTGACCATGTCCCCAGAAGCGGAACCTCATGCGTTTTTTAGTCGCACAGCGGGCCAATATCTCACCCGGTTACTGGGCGATCGCGCCCTGGTGAGTCCCGCCAAACCCATCACCCTCCCCAACCAATCCGAACCCGAACCGGATCTGGCGATCGTGCAACCCCTAGGGCGAGACTATCTCTCTCACCATCCCTATCCTGAAAATATCTTCTGGGTGATTGAATATGCCAATACCAGTTTAGAAAAAGATTCTACCCTCAAATATCATATCTATGCTGAAGCGGGAATCCCAGAATACTGGCTGGTGAATCTCCGCACGAGAGAATTAGTGGTTTACCGGAACCCCAGAGGCCGGGACTATGGCTCTAAAGAAACCTTACAAAATGGGACGATTTCTCCTCTAGCGTTTCGGGATCTAAAAATTCCTGTTGAAACCATTATTTCTGCTTAAGTTAAATCAATTTTCAGAAGTCATGCCATAGATGTCTGTAGGGGCGAACCTTCATCCCTTTGCGATCGCCCTTCTGTTCAGTGTTGCAGCCGCCATTGTCGCCTGGAGTGGAACCCAACTCTTGATCCGCTTCTGGTGGTGGTGGACATCACGATGAAGAGAGGCAAAAGGCAAGAGGCGGCAGAGCCACCCCAGGGCCACGGCTATGGCATGAGGGAACAGAGGAAGTCCAACCCTACACCCGAGTCGGGCTGAGTTGCCAGCCAAGCACCGAAACGGGGTGACCCAAAAAGTTACGGGTTCCTGTGGCGGTTTTTAAATTCCTTAGCTAGAATCGTGGCATAAGACTGATCAGAAACTCCATTTTTGTTGCACAGAATACAAATTTGGAGAAGATCGTGGTTATTTTTAAGCCCTAGTTTAACCCTCATCCTAGACGGGTTAAATAAAAGGCCCGAACAATAGAAACCACTGGGTGCATCATGAAGCAATATAAGCCTAGGCAAAGCCAGGGATATACGATTCCTGAGCTTCTAGTGATTGTCGTAATTCTGGGAATCCTGAGTTCAATCACTCTGACGAGTTGGTCATATTTTGTCGCCAATCAGGCCGTTAAACAAGCCAATGAAGCGGTCTTTATAGCGATGCGTTCCGCGCAAAGTCAAGCCAGAACATCCAAAGAGCGATGGCAGGCCAGCTTCCGAGAAGAAGACGAACAGGCATTCTGGGCGGTTCATCCAGCCAGCGTTCACCCCGATGACGCTCAATGGACAGCTCTATCATCCGCCGTTCGCTACGACGAAGATAACAGCACTCTGCGGCGGGTTCAAGGGGCGCGACGGGTCGTTTTTGACCGTCGTAATCATGTCATTGGTCAATTAGGACGAATGACGGTTGTTCATCGCGATAATTCTGAGTTGAGGCGTTGTACGTTTGTCTCTACGTTGTTAGGAACACTCCGACAAACGCGCAATGAATGGTGTGAACGATAACTGCACCTTTAGCATGGGATTGGGATGAACGGGAGCAAACTGGTGTTATACTTGCCGCAAATTAGCTTTCTCTGGCTCGTATTGAAATTGCTCCAGGGTTCCGTCCTGGATTTTTTCAATCACGTTTTCAATGATATTTAGTGGGACAAAAAACCACTCCTTGGGCTGCACGGGGATATTAAAGCGATCGGGTAAATTCAGCTCCAATCGGGCAGAAGCAAAAAACTTATGTAGCAGTGCTTCCAGTCGCTTGGGGCTTATCGCTTCGAGTTTGAAGGTGCAGACAATTTCGACCTCAGCTAACAGATAGGTGGGGTCTTTCTTAGCATTGGCAACTCGCGTTTTGACCTCGCCGGTTGTGACCCCAATTTTATGAATAATAGAGCGATTCTCGACAATAAACGGATGGTCGGAGTCACTCCGTAGGACGTAAATATAGCCGGTTACTGGGCCGTCGGAGATGTCTGGCTGGGAAAACAGAGGACCGAAATCGATTTTGCTGATGCGACGGCTGGTTTTGTCTTTATTTAAGGCTCGTTGGAGCGATCGCAGCAACAGATCACTCTCGGTGCCATTGTCGTAAATCACCCGTAGCCGACAGTCGGGACGGCCATAGTCACTGACGAACATCTCCCCCATCTGAGCCACCAAGACTTTATGACCATCGAGAATGAACCAATCCCCCAGTTTAATCTCGGCATTGTCTTGATATTTCACCGTTTGTCGTTCCCCAGTGGTTAACTGGTGCTGCAC
>CAZXWM010000333.1:0-4597 GCA_964644215.1 uncultured Phormidium sp. | reverse complement strand
CACGACTTCGTCAACGCCTACGGGATGTGGTGGCTCAGGGACGGGATGAGGAGCGGCAGCGTTGGATTGAGTTAGCCCAAGACCAGGAGGATGTCTTGCGGGAATTGCGATTGGAACCGGCCTTATTGGAACTTCAGACCTCCATGGCTGATAGTGGTATGGATGGAATGCTGGGGATATCAGCCACTATTGAACCGTTTTCCCCCTATGACGGCTTTCCACCCCTGGAACCCTTTGAGTTTAGGCAAGGGTATTTTGAGCCAGTGACGGCATCTGGTGAGGTTGACCTCGAACCCTTTGCCTTTGAAACCGTACAACTCAAAAAGGTTGAGTCAGAAGTGGTGACTCTGTCTTCTCAGGGTCAAGGGTGGCAGTTTCTGGAGTCTTTGTTTAGTGCCGAGATGGCGTTGACCCTAGAAATGGTGCAAATTCCCGGAGGGACATTTTTGATGGGAGCCACCAAGGGTGAAGCAGAAGCTCGGAATAATGAATTTCCTCAACATGAGGTGACAGTGCCCGAGTTTTTCCTGGGTAAATATCCCGTGACTCAGGCACAGTGGCACGCCGTTGCCACGGGATTAACTAAGATTAAGTGGGACTTAGATCCTGATCTCTCCAAGTTCAGGAGGGCAACTCGTCCTGTTAACAATGTTAATTGGTATGAAGCTGTGGAGTTTTGCAATCGACTCTCGCAGGCTACGGGACGGGACTATCGACTGCCCAGTGAAGCAGAATGGGAATATGCCTGCCGTGGAGGAACCACAACCCCCTTCATTTTCGGGGATATTATCACTACTAACGTAGCTAACTATAATGGCAATTACACTTATGGTTACAGTCCGAAAGGAGACTATCGTCAAAAGACGACAGATGTTGGGAGTTTTCCAGCTAATGATTTTGGGCTACACGATATGCATGGTAACCTTGACGAGTGGTGTTTAGATATTGGGTATCAAAACTATGAAAATGCGGCGAGTGATGGTCGTCCCTATCTAAACCCGGAGTCCAAAAAAGAGAATCGCCGAATCCTACGGGGTGGTTCTTGGAACTTTAACCCCAGAACTTGCCGTTCTGCTCACCGTGGCAGATGTACACCGGTAACGCGCAGCCTCTACATCGGTTTTCGGGTTTGTTGTTCCACGGCGCGGACTCCTTAGACCTTGGCGCTTTGATTCTCGTGCCTTTAGCACTTTGTTTTCTGGACTTTTTCTCTTTTAGCACCTAGCTCCTTGTTGTCTCTGTCCCCACCCTCTTGACCATGGCTTCACCTGTACACTATTGCCTTCGTCGTCGTCCCCGAACCACCTGGCAGTATCGCGAAGAATTGGCTGAGGGAGTACGGTTAGAAATGGTGCAGATACCTGGGGGGAACTTCCTCATGGGGGCCGCCGAGGGTGAAGAACATGCTTATGATAATGAGTATCCGCAGCATCCAGTGACCGTTGCTGAGTTTTTCCTGGGTAAATATCCGGTGACTCAGGCGCAGTGGCGTGCCGTTGCTATGGGATTGCCCAAGATTGAGCAGGATTTAGACCCTGCTCCCTCCGAGTTTAAGGGGGCAACTCGTCCTGTTGAACAAGTTAGTTGGAATGAGACAAGGGAATTTTGTGCTCGCCTATCTCAAGTGACAGGACGGGACTATCGACTGCCCAGTGAAGCGCAATGGGAATATGCCTGTCGGGCAGAAACCACCACGCCCTTCTCTTTTGGGGAATTTATCACTACTGACGTAGCCAACTATGATGGTAACGATACCTATGGTCAAAGTCCCAAAGGACAATATCGTCAACAGACAACCCTTGTAGGGAGTTTTTCTGCCAATGGCTTTGGGTTGTACGATATGCACGGCAATGTTAGGGAGTGGTGTTTAGATGTATGGCATAACAACTATCAGGGTGCGCCCAGCGACGATCATCCCTGGTTGGATGAAGGGGCTACAGAAAATCGACGGCTTCTGCGCGGTGGTTCCTGGGATAACAACCCTAGAAACTGCCGTTGTGCCGACCGAGGTAGGCTTACCCCGGACTATCGAAACTCCTACGTCGGTTTTCGGGTTTGTTGTTCCGTGGCGCGGACTCTGTAGCCCTTGGCGCTTTTGTCCTATTACCCTTAGCCTTTTGTTTTTTGTACTCTTTTCCTTTTGGCGCGTAGCGCCTTTTTTATAACATTTTAAAATGGGAAATTGCCCTAAAAGTAAAGCGCAATAAAACACCTCTCTCACTCCTCCGACAAGCGAGGCATCAACGAGACCAAATTGCAAGGACGATAGCGACTGTCCAATTGCCAACGCAGAATCTCATCCCAGCCATCACCACAGGCTCCCGACGACCCCGGTAACGCGAACAAATAGGTTCCCTTGGCCACCCCCGCCGTGGCCCGGGATTGCAACGCCGACAGGCCAATCTTCTCATAACTGATGCGGCGGAACAGTTCCCCAAATCCGGGAATCTCCTTCTCCCAAACCTGGGCCAACGCTTCCGGAGTCACATCTCGGCCCGTCACCCCCGTTCCCCCCGTCGTGATGACCACATCCACCTCCGGATTCGCCACCCACTCCCGCAACACCGCCACAATCTCCTCACAGTCATCTCTCACCACTCGCCGCTGCATCAGCCGATGTCCAGCCGCTTCGAGACGGTTCACCAACACCTGGCCCGACTTGTCCGTCTCCAAGGTGCGACTGTCCGAGATGGTCAAAATGGCAATGTTGACCGGAGAAAACGCACGAGACTCATCAATACCCACCATAATTTTTCAAATGTCAGCCGCCATGGCCGCTAGTCACGACAAGACCCTGGGGCATTCTAGCAAAGACTGACCCGCCAGTTAAGAGCCAGTTACGCTTGAAGCGGCTTGATGGGTAAACGCATCTCAAACGCAGTTCCTTCCCCAGGTGTTGACGAAAAACTTAACTGTCCATGATGGTTATCGACCACAATTTGATGGCTAATGGCTAACCCTAAACCAGTCCCTTTTCCCGCTGGCTTAGTGGTAAAGAAATTCTCAAAAATGCGGTTTTGAATCTTTTCGGGTATTCCCGGCCCATTGTCTTCAATGATAATGGAAACCCAATTCTCATCAATTTGCTCTGTCGTTAGGGTGATGATTGGCTCCTTGCCAAGTTGCTTCACTTCCTCGACAGCATCGATCGCATTGCTAAGCAAATTCATAAACACCTGATTTAATTGTCCCGAAGCACAATAAACATCAGGAATAGAATGATAGTTTTTTTGTACCGTAATCCCAGTCTTTAAGCGATTATTTAAAATCAGAAGTGTATTGTCAATATGGGTTTCTACATTTGTGTTACCACAGCGGTCTTCTCCCATATGAGAAAAGCCATGTAAACTCCCCACAATCTTCGTCAAGCGTTCTGCACTTTCGCGAACTGTTTGCAAAATCTTCGGTAAATCGTCCTTCAAAAACTCAAATTCTAGGTCTTCCTTGAGTTCCTGAACCTCCTCAGTCACTGCGCCGTCAGCCTCATAGGCTTCCACTAACTCCAGTAAATCCTGAAAATAGTTCTGGAGAAAGCTCATATTCCCATTGATGCAGTTTACCGGATTACGAAACTCATGGGCCACTCCCGCCACCATACGTCCTAAACTGGACATTTTTTCCGTTTGCATCATCTGCTGGCGAGTCTGTTCATGTAACAGTTGGGTGGTCAGTTGATGAATGTGAGATTGAGCCACCAAAAGCTGATGAACATCGAGTAAATGATACTCCCCTGAAGCAACTTCGACTAAAATTGGTTCGTAGAGTAAATCCGGGGGACGTTGCAAAGAACGCCGCGCCGCCATGACAATCAGCGTATGACTCGGATAACAAAAAACTTCTTGTTCAGCAAAGTGATAGAGAGAGGCGATGGGACGACGGGAAAATAACTCAATGCTGTAAATTCGACTCATGTGTTCCAAGAGTCTGCGCCGCGACAATACCCCCACAAATTTCTGGTTCTGAGTCAGAATTACCCCCGGAAGTAAGGGATTTTGGTTAAATATCTCCATCACCTCCTCTCCTCGACAGGAGACTGGAACATTGCATTGATGTAACTCCAGCTCATCTAAGGTTGAATCTAAGCTAAGATGTGCGACTGGAGTCTCTTCCGGGAGTTGCGATTGAGAGATGGACTGTAGAAGGACAGACATGGCGGTTTCAGATTACAAGATTGGCTAATGTTAGTTTGAATACAGACTTAACTGCATCCTAACTGATTTCACTGCCAATCTTCAGGGCGATCGCCAAATCTTTACGAGGGTAAAACTCAGTTTAACTGAACATTAACCCAGCGTTAACAAAACCTAAGAACCCGCCTCCACCTTCGTCCTTGTTAAAAACTCCCGCAACCGCCATAAACTCAGAGTTTGCCCAAGATTCAACGGCAGAACCGACACCCCTTCTAAGCGCGATTGCACCCAACCATCACCCCAATACCATTCATGAAACCCGTCAATTCCCTGACTGAGAATCATCCGTAAACAATGGTCATTAGCTACCTCAACCCGATGTTGAATCGTAATCGGACCAAGGGAACTGGTGAAGGTTAAATCCGAATGGAGTTTTGGCGGCAGTCCAGTCGAGAGTTGCTGGGGGG
>CAZXWM010000332.1:0-4618 GCA_964644215.1 uncultured Phormidium sp. | reverse complement strand
ATTTCAGCAATTTTGTCGGCGTAGAGTCCGGCGGCGTTGAGAATGAAACGCCCTTGTAGGGGCGTACCCTTGTGGTCGTCCTCGTTGGCGGTGGTGACGCGCCAGTGGTCTCCGTCTTGTTCGATGGCGGTGACGCGGCGATCGCATTTGATATCAACGCCATTACGGGCGGCACTTTCGGCCAGGCCAAAACAGGCTTCGTAGGGGTTAATCACGCCGGTGGTGGGGGCGTAGAGGGCGGCGATCGCCTCGCTGCTAATTTGGGGTTCTTCGGCCCGAATGCGGGCTTTGTCCCACAGTTCTAAGCCAGGAACCCCTTTGCGTTTACCGTACTCTTGCAGTTTTTCGAGGGTAGGGAGTTGGTCTTCGTCCATGGCGACGGTGAGTTCGCCAATGCGCTTAAAGCCAAATCCTAATTCTTCGCAGAGGGTATCCCATTGTTGGTTTCCCTCCCATTCGAGTTGTCCTTTGAGGGTTTCTGGGGGACCGTGATGGCCGCCGTGGATGATGCCGCTATTGGCTTTGCTGGTTCCAAAGCCGACTTCTCCTTCTTTTTCGATTAGGGCGGTGGTAATAGCGTAACGACTTAGTTCGCGGGCAATGGTACAGCCAATTACACCGCCGCCAATAATCAATACGTCGTAAAGCATGGCGAACCTTGTAGCAGTGGGCAGTTAATAGTTAATAATTAACGGTTATTAACGGTTACAAAATCATTATTAACTATTAAGTTTGGGAATGTGAGCAGTGATAGCTTGACAAAAGTTTTATTGTGTGATAAAAAACTTTTGCGAATTTGGGCTTGGGCTTCTCAAACCGGTGAGTAAGCGGGTTAACAAGAGCCAAAACCATCGATATCAACTCATATTTTCAGTATAACGATCAAGTTTTGGCGAATTACCGCTGAACCCTTAAATTGTTGTGAATCTTTGTAGTTGACTTGAGATTCCGAGAGCGATCGCCTCAATTGCGATCGCCTCGATGGACAACTCAGTCCCTCCATCTCAGTCGACAATAGCCAAACGCCGTCGTCGTTGAGCCAGTTCAGCGGCTAAGGCGATCGCCGCCAGTGTACTCGTGGTTCGAGCCAAGCCTCGGCCGGCAATATCAAAGGCCGTGCCATGATCGGGGGAGGTCCGGACGAAGGGTAAGCCGATTGTCGTATTGACGGCTAAATCAAAGGCCATCAGCTTGACGGGGATTAACCCTTGATCGTGATATAAAGCCAGATAAGCGTCGGAAACCGGCACCTCGGCGGTTTCAAACCAGGCTCGTCCTGGATTCACCCAGAGGGTATCTGGGGGAGTCAGTCCCCGCAACTTGACCCCAGGGCGTTTTTGCCGTTCAGCGTCCAACCAAGGATAGAGGCGATCGATTTCCTCCCGCCCCAGTTCTCCCGCCTCGCCGCTGTGAGGATTGAGTCCCGAAATGGCGATATCGGGGGCCGCGATGCCAAAATCTCGTTGCAGAGACTCCACCAGTAAATCCAGTTTCCTGGTCAATAATTCCGGGGTAAGGGCTTGGGGAACCGCCTCTAGGGGAATGTGGGTGGTGGCCAGAAGCGATCGCAAGGTCCAACCCGTATGAGGCGATCGCCCCACGAACATCATGCCAAAGCGATCGCAGCCAGCCCCCTCAGCCAAACATTCCGTCTGTCCTGGATAGAAATGGCCCGCTTGATGCCAGAGAGATTTGGCAATGGGCGAGGTGACAATCCCGTCAAACTCCCCGGCCCGAGTTCGGGTGATGGCCTCTTGTAGATAGGCAAAACTCGCATCACCCGTAGCTGCCGTTCCCTGGCCAGGATGAACTGGCTCACTATCAATATCAATCAACTTGAGGTCTTCGGGGTCGCGAAGGGGTTGGCAGCGATCGCTCCAGCCAGTCACCTCACAAGTCTTCCTCAGTCGCTGATAGGTATCCTGCAACACCCGCCGGCTACCAATGACCGTAATATCTAAAACCGGGAGATGTTCATCGGACAAAGCCTTAAGGACAATTTCTGGGCCAATTCCAGCCGGATCTCCGAGGGTGAGGGCAAGACGAGGTAATGACATGGGGAAGAAGGCATGTATGCAAGAGGCAAAAGGCAACAGACAACTGACGGAGTCCACCCTGAACATGGCTGACTTGAGGAGGATTTTAGCCCGAGGTCTTCCTTGCCGAAACCAGAAACGCGGCAAAAGTGGTAAAATCCCAGTGAGCTACGAGTCCCGAACCTCGTTTCGGCCAACATCATCAAACTACATTGACATCAAAACTATGAGCGGAGAAATTTTCAACGCAGCCATTCTTTCCTCCACCTTAATTTTAGTGGGCCTCAGCTTAGGCTTCTTGCTGCTCAAAATTGAAGGCGGGGAAGAGGCTTAAGGCGTCTTAACTACGGGTAGGAGAGGAACACCCTTTCTTTACCCGTGATCCGACTCATCGAGATGTTCAGCAACCTCGTGATAAAGAGTTGCCACATGATCATCTTGGAGATAGTAAAAAACATTACGTCCCTGGCGACGATAGCCCACAATGCGATGGGCGCGAAGGGTTCGCAGTTGATGAGACACCGCTGACTCGCTCATATTGACCACAGCCGCGAGGTCACAGACGCATTGATCGCCCTGAGATAAGACTGAGAGAATCCGCAGACGGTTGGGGTCGCCTAGACAGCTAAAAAAGGCTGCCATCTGCTGTGCTTTGTCCACATCAAGTAGGCGCGATCGCCGCGATCGCACCTCCGTCAAGTCCACCGGATGGCGAACCGAACAATGGGGGGACTGAGTTGTCTCAGTGTTGGTCTGAGTGTGCTGAAGTTCATCCATAATTAGATCCAGTTTAGCGCAACTAGGACTCTCTCCCCAGCCAAAAACTTCTCAATCGAGGTTGACGAACACCATAAACCGAGGTCAACTCCTGCGGGGGACCCCTAGAGCGCCAGCAAATATGAGAATGTTGCGGTGGTGTCGTTAATATATGTTAACATTTCTGACAAGTTAGAGTCTGCCCAGTCTGTCGTCTTGTCTCGATCCTGATTGCGCTGGGAGTTGTATCAGGAGGAGCGACTGTCGTTACTGAGATACCCATGAGCCTATTAATCGTTGGTGCCACCGGTACCCTAGGAAGACAAATTGCCCGTCAAGCCATTGACGAAGGATATTCCGTTCGCTGTCTTGTCCGCAGTTTCAACCGAGCCTCCTTTCTGAGAAAATGGGGTGCAGAACTCGTCCGTGGGGATCTCTGCGATCCAAGTACCCTCCCCCCAGCCCTCGACGGCATCACTCACGTCATCGACGCCGCCACCGTCCGAGTCACTGACTCTTTAAGCGTCAAAGAAGTCGATTGGCATGGCAAAGTGGCCCTGATCCAAGCCGCTCAGCAAGCTGGAGTTGAGCGATTTGTCTTCTGTTCAATTCTCAACAACGACCAGTATCCCCATGTTCCTCTCATGGAAATCAAACGCTGTACCGAGCGTTTTTTGGCCGAATCGGGACTCAACTACACCGTCCTACAACTGGCAGGATTCATGCAGGGACTCATCGGACAATATGCCATTCCCATACTCGATAACCAACCCGTTTGGCTAACCGGCAAAGCCGCCCCCATTGCCTACGCCAACACCCAAGATATCGCTAAATTTGCCGTCAAAGCCCTCAGCCTGCCCGAAACCGCCAACCAAACCTATCCCGTCGTCGGCACTCGGGCCTGGAGTGCCGAAGAAATCATCCAACTGTGCGAACGACTCTCAGGGCGAACCGCCCGCATCACCCGCGCTCCCCTGGGCTTATTGCGAACCGTCGGGCCGCCCGCTTCTTCCAATGGGGTGCCAATGTTGCCGATCGCCTCTATTTCGCCGAAGTCTTGGCCTCAGGGAATCCCCTGGCCACCAGCATGGATGACGTGTATCCCGTCTTCGACATCAACCCCAACGAGATGACGACCCTCGAAGCCTACTTACAGGAATATCACAGTCGCATTATGAAGAAACTCAAAGAAATTGAGTACGAACAAGAAAAAACCAAAGCGCGAAAAAAACGGCAGCGATCGCCCTTCAAATCATCAGACTAACCGTAAACAAGGGTAAACCTAACCTTGTCCTAGGGAAGATTCGTGGGAAGATAAGCTGGGATCGCCACAGTGCCACCCCTGACTGCTGAACGTACAACTAAGAGGTAAACTCCGAGCGTGCCGAAAGTTGGCATTATCTACAACGAAGTTAAACCCGCCGCCTGTCGCGTCAAAACTCAACTCGAACAGGATCTCACCGCCCGAGGATGTCAAGTGCGGGTTGTCACAGGAATGGGCGGTATCCTCGGTCACTCCAAACCGGATAGTCCCGTCTGTCATACCCCCATTCATGGATTAGTTCCCCCTGGGTTTGACAAAGACTTTGACTTTGGGATTGTCCTAGGAGGCGATGGAACCGTCCTCGCCGCCTTCCGCCAAGTTGCCCCCCTGGAGATGCCCCTATTAACCGTCAACACGGGACATCTGGGATTTCTCACCGAAACCTATCTCAGTCAACTCGACAGTGCCTTAGACGCGGTTTTTCAGGGTCACTACCGTATTGAAGAACGCACCATGGTAACGGTGCGAGTGCTACGACAGGAGACGGTTCTCTGGGAAGCCC
>CAZXWM010000331.1:0-4647 GCA_964644215.1 uncultured Phormidium sp. | reverse complement strand
GCCCGCGACGGCGAAACGGTACAAACGGGCCGTGAAACCAGTGGCTCCCGCCGTGGCTATGACGATATGACCGCCCTCGATAAACAGGTCAAAAGCGCCGCAGAACGGGCGGTAGAAGCCTTGGAATTACCCTCCGTGCGGGGGGGGACGTATCGCGTCGTCATTGACCCGATTCTCAGCGGTTTATTCGTCCATGAAGCCTTCGGCCATCTCTCAGAGGCGGATATGGCCTACGAGAACCCGGACTTACTCGAAGTCATGACCCTGGGGCGACGCTTTGGCGGCGAGGACTTACAAATTTTTGACGGGGCGGCCCCCCAAGGTCATCGCGGCAGTTATTTCTACGACGATGAAGCCACCCCCGCCAGTACCACGCAACTGATTGAAAACGGGGTATTAGTGGGACGACTCCATTCTCGGGAAACCGCCGGACGCTTGGGAGAAGCCGCCACGGGAAATGCCCGCTGTTTGGACTATCAGCATTCTCCCATTGTCCGCATGACCAACACCTGGATTGGTCGCGGAACCACCCCCGTTGACCAACTCTGTGCCGGGATTGAGGAGGGAGTCTATGCTCGTAATTGGTTGGGGGGAATGACTAATGGGGAGATGTTTACCTTTAGTGCTGGGGAAGCTTGGATGATTCGTAATGGGGAGTTGGCGGAGAAGGTGCGAGATGTTACTTTATCGGGAAATGTGTTTCAAACCTTGGCGGATATTGAAGCCATTGGCGATGATTTCTATTGGGATGAGTCTGGCGGTTGTGGAAAGGGGGGACAAAATGGCCTACCCGTTGGCTGTGGCGGCCCGAGTTTGCGGATTAACAATGTTGTTGTTGGCGGTGAGGCTTAAATGAGCAGTGATAATGGCTCAGATTTTGTGGTGATGGCGGCGGAGGATGGGGAACCCTCCCAAGAAACACTGTATGTGTTGCAAAATCGTGACTTGATGCAACAAATTGCTCGTTCTTTGGTGACACATCACCGAGGCCAAGGCTATCAACCTTCAAACGAAGAAATGAATGAGATCGAGGTTTAGGAACAATTCATGAAAGCTCGTGACTTTATTAAACCGAGTGAAAATGTAGTCATTATTTTTACACATGGTAAACATTTTGTTCTTTATGATGACAACACAGGTTTAACAGGTGAGTGGAAGCTCGATCCCAATCGTAACGTTGATCGCGTTATTCTTTATCATCGTGAGGGTGATAAAAATACGAATACTTTGTACATCGCCAATCATGCTGGTGTAGAGCCAGCAGATAGAGAAGGTCGATATAACCTTCGCTTAACTCATCTTCAGTACGTCGGGGTAACATCCGTAAATTGGGTTGAGTTCTCCGAAGGTGGCCAAAATCCAATTCGGTATCTTTGACTCCTTTTTTTAAATGAGCGATGAAAGTGATCAGACGATTCAATCGAGAAGGGTTGTGAGCCAGTCATGCACCTCTCCTTGAGAAATTCGAGTGGACGAGTTCTCGGCTAACCCCTGACTCACGACCTTAGACATGACGCCTTCATAGGTTGGGTTATCTCGTTCGATTAAGTCAAGTTTTTGTAAGCCTAATTCTTTCATATCTTGAAGTTGAATTGGCTCAGTTGATGCAGCTTCTGAAGCTAAGCCTCGACGAGCTTTTTTCCAGGGAAACTCCCCGTGGGTCATCTCACTAAGTCGATAGGCGTGATACCCGCCAAAATAACTCCAGGTCTCATCTAAGACTTGTCTCTGTTCAGGAGGAATCTCCTTTAACTCAGTCCGACTCGGGATAGGGAGTTGCTTCGCCTCAAACTCATAATAAGCTCGGTACGCTGGAGGACAAACTGGCCCATATCGCCAAGCTTGAATCACCTCATCGAAGAGAGGTTCATCGTAAAGAGCTAAATGTAAGCTTTGAGCATAGTAAAGAAGCTTCTGAACCTTCATGTTGGTTATATCTGCTTCAACACCATCCTCATAAGCTTTAATGATGAAGTAATGTGCTGCCTTGAGATAATCCATTGTTCTGTACCTCGCAGCTTAAGGGTTGCGTTACCTCTATTATAACAGTGATGATAGTGACTGGTGAGTGATGACCAAAACGATTTTGGGTCTTCGTTTTAGATTGCTATCAGGTTTTGATGGGCTTCGCTGTTTTGGAGAAATCACAGTAAAGCGGAATCTTACCGATTCAGTCACCCCGTTATGCAAAAAATTATTTTTTAGAGGGGAAACTGATAGTAAATCGTGCCGTTATCGCTGACTTCGAACGTGGCTTCAAATTGTTCAGCTTGCTGGTCTAAGTACGTTTTTGCGGCTTCGCCTGAAAGTCCCGAGGCGATCGCAAACTGCATCACGGTCACAGAACCCCGGTTCGTCTGCACCACTTCATAAAACACTGGCTGTAACCGTTCTGCTTCCGTCGAATCCTCCATTTTTAGGGATTTTTGACGTTTCGCAGCAAACAGGGGTGGATGTTCCATCAGCAACTGTCCTAACTTAGCGAAGCTGGCGGTAAAGACTAAGCAAAAGAGAGAGCCTAAAACATTATCTATGAACGGTCCCTCGCTATCAAACAGCAGCCCGATCGCCACCACAAGAAACAACCCCGCACTACCATAAGCACAAACCCCTAAAATCCCTCGAATTAGCTTCATGGCTTACCCCGTCTCACTAGGATTGTTTCCCTCTATCTTAAGCTAAAAAATGGGGGTCAGCAATCATTCGTCCTCACCCCCATCTAACGCTGAACAGCAGAAAATTGGACTAAGCGACAGGTAAGGGGTTACAGCGCGATCGCAACTCCTTAACAATCTCGTCTAAGCCATCATGATTAAGGCGATAACTCAACGGATGGGCCACCAAACGGGCCGTACTCTCAAACAAGACCTCAATCTCAATCAGACCATTCTCCTTCAAAGTCCGTCCCGTCGAGACCAAATCCACAATCGCCTCGGACATCCCCGTAATCGGCCCAAGTTCCACCGAACCATAGAGGGGGACAATCTCCACCGGTAAATCCAAACTGCGGAAATAGTCCCGCGCACAGGTAACAAACTTCGAGGCGACTCGGCCATGAATTGGTAAATCAATCGGACTGCGATAGGGACTTGACGCTTTCACCGCCACCGAAAGACGACAACCACCAAAGCCTAAATCCGCCACTTGGGCCACATTGGGGTGTTTTTCCCGCAAGACATCATAGCCAACAATTCCCAGTTGTGCTTGGCCATATTCAACATAAACCGGGACATCTAAGGCCCGCACCAGTAACCCTCGGGCCGTTCCCGTCTCATCCAACATCTGAAGTTGGCGATTGGATGAGTCCAGGAAACCACTGAAATCGAGGCCAACCGCCTTTAAGGAGTGGATACTGTCTTTTAAGAGTGCGCCTTTCGGCAATGCGATCGTCAACATAATCGAAACGGATAAAACAGAATAGAGAATAGGTCAAGATGACCAATCAGACCTCAAATCCGGCCCTAAGTCAGACCCCAACCGGTCTGTTATGGAGTTCCATCGCCAGACTCGGCCAGGGATTCGGCCACAGACTTGACCTCCACCTCCGTCGCAACGGCGGCCTCTTTACCCTTGTGATTAGCTTTGACGCGGCTAATGGGTTCGAGGAGTTTCGGGTTGAGTTCCTGATTCGAGAACAGGGGGAGAATCTCGGCAATGAAGGCCTCGGCGGCTTTGGAGCGATAACGATTGGGATTGTAGATCACATTGAGGGTGCGTTTGACCACAACCTCCTCAATGGTCGCCTGGTGTAACACTCCCATCTCTAACTCTTTCTCGATCGCCGAGACGGAAACAAACGCCGCTCCTAAACCGGACTGCACGGCGTTTTTAATCGCCTCAATGGAGTTGAGTTCCATCTCTAGGGTTAAGCGGCGTGTATCGATATCACAGCGAGCTAAAACGCGATCGATGACCTTGCGAATGGTCGATTGAGAGTCGAGGGCAATAAATTGCAAGTTATACAACTCCTCTTTATGGACCGAGGGTAACTGAGCCAGGGGATGAGACACCGGCAAAATTAAAGCAAGTTCATCCTCGGCGTAGGGGATAACTTCCAAAGAATCTTGTAAATCCGTGGGGACTTCGCCGCCAACAATGGCCAAATCCACCTGTCCATTAGCCACACTCCAAGAGGTGCGCCGCGTTGAATGGACATGGAGTTGCACCGCTACATCTGGGTAGCGTTGACGGAAAGCACCAATCGTCCGGGGAAGAAGATAGGTTCCGGTGGTTTGGGAGGCGCCGACAATTAGGGTTCCCCCCTGTAAATTTTGTAAATCTTCAATGGCGCGACAAGTTTCTTGACACAGCGTCAGAACTTTCTCGCCATAACTGAGCAGTAAATGACCGGCTTCGGTCAATTGAGCGCGTCGTCCGCCGCGATCGAACAACGGCACATCCAGTTGTCGTTCTAAGTTTTGAACCTGGAGACTGACCGCTGGTTGGGAAACATACAGGCTATCGGCGGCCCGCTTAAAGCTTCCCTCAGAGGCGATCGCCCTGAGGATGCGTAGCTGATCCAGAGTAAAAGGAAGGTCAGACATAGATGAAAAGTCGGTGAGGGAAAAGCGCCATCTGGCAGCCCACCCATGTCACGTAAAAGCTCCTGGGATGGTTGGAAGCCCCGTCTCTTCAGAGCGGGGAGGA
>CAZXWM010000330.1:0-4650 GCA_964644215.1 uncultured Phormidium sp. | reverse complement strand
ACCTTCGGCGAGGCGGTGTTGTTGTCGGCGGAGATCTTCCCCAACGCGGGCGATCGCCGAGGAAACTTACCCCCCCCCAACGGCCCGACCACTCTTTGATACAATAAAAGATTGTGTTTTCTATCTCACGCTGAATCCTCAACGATTCATGACAGCGACAGCATTCCTGTGATAGTCAGCCGATTCACCGAATTTTTCAAGGAGACTTGTATATGGCTCGCATGTACTACGACCAAGATGCGAATCTGGACAGACTCGCCGATAAAACCGTTGCCATTATCGGCTATGGTTCCCAAGGACACGCCCATGCTCTTAATTTAAAAGATAGTGGCGTCAATGTCATCGTTGGCCTCTATCCTGGCAGTAAATCTGCCCCCAAAGCCAAGGATGCTGGACTAACGGTGTATCCTGTAGCTGAGGCTGCCGAAAAAGCCGATTTAATCATGATTCTGCTCCCCGATGAGGTGCAGAAAACCGTTTACAAACAAGAAATCGAACCGAATCTGAAAGAGGGGGATGTTCTCGCCTTCGCCCATGGATTTAACATCCATTTTGGTCAAGTAGTCCCCCCCGAAAACGTCGATGTGGTCATGATTGCCCCCAAAGGCCCCGGTCATTTGGTGCGTCGGACCTATGAACAAGGGGAGGGCGTTCCCTGTCTGTTTGCGGTGTATCAAGATGCCTCTGGCCAGGCCCGCGATCGGGCTATGGCCTATGCTAAAGGTATCGGTGGAACCCGCGCCGGTATCTTAGAAACCAGTTTCCGGGAAGAAACAGAAACTGATTTGTTTGGCGAACAAGCTGTTTTATGTGGTGGCTTAAGTGCGCTGATCAAAGCCGGTTTTGAAACCCTAATTGAAGCAGGTTATCAACCGGAACTCGCCTATTTTGAATGTCTTCACGAAGTGAAACTGATTGTAGATTTGGTGGTTGAAGGTGGTCTCGCAACCATGCGCGACAGCATCTCCAACACCGCTGAATATGGGGACTATACCCGTGGTCCTCGGGTAGTGACTCCCGAAACCAAAGCGGCGATGAAAGAGATTCTCAGCGAAATCCAATCGGGACAATTTGCGCGGGAATTTGTCTTAGAAAATCAATCGGGTAAACCAGGCTTCACGGCCATGCGTCGTCAAGAAGCCGAACATCCCATTGAGGAAGTTGGGAAAGACTTGCGAGCGATGTTCTCCTGGTTGAAGAAAAACTAGGAACTCTGTTGGGTGCATCTCATGGTTAGAGGCGGTTTATCCGAGACTGTTCTGATTGAGATGCACCTCAACTAAAACACAGTTTTTTAACATTAGGGTATTTAATGCTATCCGAGCTACCAACCAGGATAGACTTTAAATGACCATAAATTAGACAGAAAAATGTACACTGAACGCCTTGTCAATGCGCTAAAAAGGCTGACGGATAACCAGATTCGTATTCTTGCCGAGTTAGCAGAGAAGTTAGGAAACTCGATCAAAAAACCTCCTAAAATCGACAGTGATTTTGTAACGCAAGAATTTTGGGAAGATTTTTCAGCCAGACTTTTAGCTTACCATGCTTTTCATGAGGAAAGACTCACAAAAAAATCATTTGAGTATCTCATTTTGGCTTCATCAAATTCAACTGGAAAAACAGCAAAATTAACTACCAATTCCAACCATCCAGGGCAAGATATCATTATTGATGGTATTAGTTTTTCCCTGAAAACAGAAGGTTCTAAGTCAATCAAAAAAGATGAATTAACGATATCAAAACTTATGGAAGCTCGATGGATTCGTGATTGTAAAACAAAGCAAAAATTTGTGCAAAGTATTCAGGATCATATCATGAGCCATCTCTCAAGTTATGAAAGAATTTTTTGCTTAAGATCGTTTGACAAAGATGATGACTTAGAATATGAGTTAGTCGAAATCCCTCTCGATCTTCTAGAATTAGTATCTCAGATCCAAGCTAGTCATCTTGGGCCTTTCACAAAAAACGGTGGATGCAGTGCAAACGTCATCCATCAGGGAAAAAAAGCATTTACACTCAGACTAGATGGAAGTGTTGAAAAAGTAACTGTTGCGAATCTAAAAATTGAAAACTGTATTCGTCATGCTGTGTGGAAAGTCCCCAAAAACGCAATTTAAAAACCAAACTCTTGGGGATGACGGCAGTTATGAAAAATTATTAATTCTTTTTGTTTTCTTTACGTTGTAAACACAAACTGAGCTGCCTTGTCAAGGTTTTGTGCGATTAACTCTAGGAAATATCAACATAAATTTAGGCTTCTGCGGTTTCTAAAAGCTCAAACAAACTTAATGTTTTAGCTTGTTTGTTAGGTTCAATATCCCTATGTGATAGATGTGTATTAGGCAGAATAACTTGTTCTAACTTGGGCTTTATCCCCGTTAAAATCCATGAAGATGTCCATGCAAGCTGGTAGGAAATCAATGGCGGTACCGCATCACCAATATGCCGATACATATTAGACAGTGAGGAAGAAACAAACTGATAATTTTTAGGAAACCCTTGTAAGATTGCCATTTCTCTGACTGTAAGCTGGCGATTTTGGTCGGGATGGGAATATCTACCATTACCCACATGAGCGCACTCTCGCTTAATCGTAATTGCAGGTCGATCCCACCAGAGTCGTCCATAAACATCAGGATGAGAGCCAAATTTTCGCTGTTTAATGAGCTTTTTCATGGCTGGCGTTAGAACCAAATCAGCATCTGAACAATCTTTGAGATCTATCCAAGAACCACCATCTTTAGGAATAAGTTGGAGTCTGCGTCTCGTTGAAATCTGAACTTGACGGGGTGAAACATGCATTGGGTCATCTTTACAAACTTCACCGGCTAAAACGGGCGGTAATGACTCTATTGCCCGACGGACTGTCACGGCGTCTGAGCGGACTTGATATCCCTTCCACATTGCTTCTAAAGTATGGAGTTGCAAGTTTTTCGTGACTGCGATGACTAAAGCTCGCTCTCTCCGCTGTGGGAGACCAAAATCATCTAACATATGAACGGCAGAACTCACTGCATAATCTAAGGATTCTAAATCTGAAACCAAGCTCCAGAAATGCTCCTTAAAATTTCCCTTAATCAATTCTCGTGCGTTCTCTATTATAATCACTTTTGGACGTAGAGAGTTTGCCCAAATCGAGACACGACGCACAAGGTTATTCCGGGTATCATTTATGATATGATTTTTGGGATTGGTTCGTGAAAAACCAGTGCAAGGAGGACAAGCCAACAGTACATCTAATTGTTTTCCGTCAAGACGATCAGTAAGCAACTGTTTAAGATGATCGCCACTGAGTTCTGATAGATTAAACTCGTAGGGTTTTAAGCCTATATTTTTTTCGTAAGTTTTGTTACAGTCTAATGTCCCTTTACCCAAGCTTGGTTTTCCTATTTGGGCATCGATCGCCCCGATAATTTGGAACTGAGGATGAGCATGAAATCCATAGCTCATACCCCCTGCACCGGAGAATAGATCTATGACTTTAAATTTATTTTCGTTTGAGTCACGGAACATATTTATAGAATTAATCGGGGTTAACTCGTGAATTTTCGCTTATTTTTAAGTAATTATAACAGAAATTGCCTAAACTTAGCTAAATATTCTAGGGTCTTCAGGGTTCATGGTGATAAGAGAAATTTAGGGCAGATTATGCCCCTCCTAGGAGAGGAACCCACCCCCTGCCCCTCCCAAGAGGGGATTTTTCGCTGCCACAATTCTATCTATTTTGGGTAGTGCGATCGATTAGCAGGCGCTAAGATTAAAGTGATTTCAGTTTCCCAAAACAGCGATCGCCCTCACCCGTTCCCTATCCAACGATGCTAACCTACACCATCGACCTCACCCCCTTTATTCAACTGAGCGATCGCCAGTTCGCGCAACTGTGCGACAACCACCCCGACATTAAATTCGAGCGCAACGCCCGAGGAGAACTCATCATCATGCCCCCCACTGGTGGCGAAACCGGGAATCGCAACGCCTCGCTCATCGTGAAACTTGGGATTTGGAACGATCGCCATCAACTTGGCTATATCTTCGACTCATCCACCGGCTTCAAACTCCCCAACGGCGGCAACCGATCGCCGGATCTGTCCTGGATACGTCGCGATCGCTGGGAAGCCCTCAGCCGGGGCGATCGCGAAACCTTCCCCCCCATCGCCCCCGACTTTGTCCTCGAACTTAAATCCCCCAGCGATAACCTCAACGACTTGCGGGACAAAATGGCAGAATATGAGGATGCTGGAGTCAAGCTGGGGTGGCTGATTGATCGCCAAACACAGACCGTAGAAATCTATCGCCAAGGCCAGGAACCTGAACGGCGCGATCGCCCCGTCACCCTCGATGGCGAAACCGTTTTACCGGGATTTCAGCTAGACCTCAACGTGATTTGGTAAATCTTTCCCACAATGCTAACCTACACCATCGACCTCACCCCCTTCATTCAACTGAACGATCGCCAGTTCGCGCAACTGTGCGACAACCACCCTGACATCAAATTTGAGCGCAACGCCCGAGGAGAACTGATTATCATGCCCCCCACTGGTGGCGAAACCGGAAATCGTAATATCGAACTGTCAGCGGATTTTGTCCTTTGGAATCGTCGCAGCAAACTCGGCTATATCTTCGACTCCTCCACCGGCTTCAAACTCC
>CAZXWM010000329.1:1315-4655 GCA_964644215.1 uncultured Phormidium sp. | reverse complement strand
CAGGGTAAATAAATCTGCCCCTTCCGTCAGCAATGGCGGTAGCAAACTCCTCTAATTGCTGGAAACCCTCACAGATAGATGTGAGGCAATCAGCAGCCAAGCCCTAAAAACTATAGTAAAAAATAGGGAAGGTTCAACGACCAGAGCCTGATGCTCGTAGCCTCAAGTGAGGCGAAATGGGGAGGCTCCTTCAGGGAGTATGATATGGTCTGATCTACCTGGTGACAGGTAGCGGCTACTCTAAGTAGGCCTAGGAGTAGCGGGTTGAGGTTAACGCCCTCAACTGAACATAAATGGGACGACGAGCCGGGGCTGTAACGGTCAGCCTAGATAGTTGGCACTTAGACATTCCTGAATTTCTCGAATGTCAAACCGAAAATGGTGATCAACGACGCAAAGCGTATGATATTTTTCCCCAATTTGTCATCAGTGATGAGTTTATGCGGCGGGTTGTCAAAGCTGAAACCTGGACTTTGGTTGACCCCTATGAAGTGCGGGATAAACTCGGCATTGAACTGGCCGAATTGTGGGGTGAAGCGTTTGAAGCAGCCTACCGGGAGATTGAAGCCAGCTTAGGAGGCATCATTACGCTTTACAAACAAGTCAATGCGCGAGACTTGTTTAAGCATATTATGCGCACTCAAGTCGAAACCGGGATGCCCTATCTCTGGTTCAAAGACACCGCAAACCGCGCCAATCCTAATAAACACGAGGGCTATATTCCGGGAGGGAACCTTTGTCAAGAAAGCTGGTCAAATGTGAAACCGGGGCAAGAAGTCCATTGCTGCAATTTGACGAGCCTCAATCTGGCTAATCTTCATACTAATGAGGAGTTGTCTGAGGCTTGTGCGGTGTCCGTTCGCATTCTCGATAACACCATTGAGATTACACAAACTCCCTTCGCCGCCAGCGAAACTCACAATAATAAATATCGCACCATTGGCGTTGGGGCCATGGGATTGGCGGACTGGCTGGCTAAACGGAAACTCTCCTACAGCCATATTGAGGAGATTGACCATCTCTTTGAAAATATTGGCTATTATTGCACCGAGGCATCCATGAAACTGGCACGGGAACGGGGCGCGTATGCTGCGTTTTCTGGGAGTGAATGGAGTCGGGGACATCTGATTGGGGCCAAACCGGTTTCCTGGTTTGATGAGCATTCTAGCCAACCAGAGCGTTGGCGACAGCTTTCCCAGGATATTCAACGCTATGGGATTCGTAACTCTCATATTACGGCGATCGCCCCCAACACCTCCTCATCCTTGGTTCAAGGCTGCACCGCCAGCATTCTCCCCACCTACAGCCGCTTTTTCTACGACAAATGGGCCAAAGGAACCGTTCCCATTGCCCCACCTTATATTAAGGATCACTTCTGGTACTACACGGAAAACAAATCTATCAATCAAACCCAAGTCGTAAAAGCCGTAGCCACCATGCAGCAATGGATTGATACGGGCATTTCCATGGAGTTAATGTTTAACCTCAATGCTGGGGTCTATTTCCCCGATGAGCCGGAACGCAGCATTAAAGCGAAGGATATTTTTGACACCTTAGTATTAGCTTGGGAGTCTGGTTGTAAGGCGATTTACTACATTCGCACCGTTCAAAAGGACAATTTCAAAGACTCCGGTGATGGCTGTGTTTCTTGTGCAAACTAACTCGCGAGTCTAGTTTTTTATAAGGCGTACTTCGGTACGTCTTTTTTTGTCAATACGTCCCAAAGAAATAATACCATTTTAAAAAATTCATGCCATCGATGGCCGTAGGGGCGAACCCTTGTGGTCGCCCTCCCCCAGTGTTGATGTCTAGCAAACATATCGAAAATTTGTATAAATTCTGAAAGTATTTATTTCTGTAAAAAGTTTGTTATAATTCAGGTAGTTGAACGCACTCATTTTCGTACCTTTATGACCTACAGTCCAAGCAAAACTCATCCCTCTCGGATGCCAGTCAACCCAATCTTCAATCCCCTGGGAAATGATGACCCGGAACATCGTAGTATTTGGTTTGGAGATACCACCAACTTGATGCAACTGAATGATGTTCGCTACAACTGGGCCGTTGGCTTATATCGCCAAATGCGGGAAAATTTCTGGGTTGCAGAAAAACTCGATATTACCCAGGATGTCACCGACTACGTAAATCTAACTCTCGACGAACGGCGAGCCTTTGATGGGATTTTGTCCTATCTCACCTTTTTGGATTCCGTGCAAACGGTGAATTTACCTCAATTAAAGGTGAGTATTACAGCGCCGGAAGTCTCCATGTGTATGGCAGAGCAAATCAGTCAAGAAGCTCTCCATAACCAGAGTTAATCAATAGCTCCTTCCGTCAGCAATGGCGGTCGCAAACCCCTCTAATTGCTGGGAAGTCTCAATAATATGTTAACACTCTTGCGTTCATCATGTTATCACTGAGACAATCAGCAGCCAAGGAGCTTAAACCGTGAAACAACTACCTAGCGCCCCGGAATACTCAATATCTATTGATGGAGTAGTCAAAAAGGGAAGCCGACTTCTTAAAGTTAACACCAAAGGATGTATAAGGGTTTCTATCCGACGTAAAATGCGCCTTCTAGCAGAGCTATTAGCCGAAACCTACCTAGGAATGCCGTCAGATGGGCAGCACACCGTTTGCTACCTGGATGGCGATAACACAAACCTTTCCTTAGAAAACCTGTATTGGGTTGATCCTTGGTTTAACCAAATCCCCAAACAGACTACTCGATTTGAAGGTAAAGAGTTCTTCCGAATGGACTGGTTGGAAACGAAGCAGTATTTTATCAGCAAATCTGGTGATATACTCAACTTCTCAAAACAGAAGCTAGTTGTCTCTCAAAAAGACTCTATAGGCTATCTACGGTTCACTTACTACATTCTCAAAAAGGGAAAACGAAACAGAAAAACTATTGCGGTTCATATCGCTTGCTACAAAACCTTCAATCCAGATTTTGATTCTTTGCATCAAGAAATCAATCACAAAAACGGTGTAAAAACCGATAACCGGATTGAAAACCTCGAAGCCGTAAGTCACGCAGAAAATATGAAACACGCTTTTGATACTGGCTTGAGACAGGTTAAATACAGCCGTGACGTAGCGGGTGATATCGCATCAAAGGTTCTTTCTGGTAAATCCTGGACTGATATTTATCGGGAATACCTAGCACCAGAGTTGGGTTTAACCAAACAGCAATCTTTCTCCCTGATCAATGCAGTTGTGAACAACCAAGATGCCTATATGGATGTCAAACAAAAACACGGTTTAACTCAAGGTTCAACGACTATCTCGAAAGAGAGTACAGTGCAAGCCAATGGCACTGGAAACGGGGGGACTCCCT
>CAZXWM010000329.1:0-1305 GCA_964644215.1 uncultured Phormidium sp. | reverse complement strand
GCAGATTAGAAACGGGAGTATGATATAGTCTGACCTACCTGGTGACAGGTAGCAGTTGCCGAAAGGCGACGGGTTGAGGAGTTGCGCCCTTAACTGAACATATGTGTATCAATACATGATTGAGACCATTATTCCCAGCGATCGCCGCTCAGCGGTTTACGACTTTTGGCGCACTGATAAAGTGTTAAAAGACCGTTGTCAGTTCATTGCTGGACAATATCAACGCTATGTTGATAATCCCACCGTTGAAAACTACTTCATGTCTCTGGTGACTGACTATATTCTTGAAGGATTATACTTTTATAATGGCTTCATCACCTTCTACAATTTCGCCTCCCGGATGTTAATGCCGGGAAGTGCCGACATCTTTAAGATGATCAACCGTTAACTTTGGCGGCTTCTATCGGAAACGGTAGTCGAAAACCCCTTGAACTCAGGGAACCTCTCATTTGTGAGAAAACCCTGATCCAAGTTGTTAGACAAGCTTTAACATGGTATAAAAGAACTATCAAAAGTTTTTGCCTTTATCGTGGAAAAGAAGCATCCTAAGCTACCTTGCTTTGTAACAGATGACGGACGGGTTAAACGGATAGACTCAAACGTTTATTCACCTTGCCCTAGATACAAGCACGGATATCATCAGATCACGTTTCACGTTGAACATACCGGTACGCAAAAAGCCTGCTTAATTCATAGGCTAGTTTGGGAGTGTTTTGTTGGGGAAATCCCTCAAGGAATGCAAATCAATCACAAGGACGGCAACAAATCAAACAATTGTTTGTCTAACCTTGAGTTAGTCACCCCAAAACAAAACATAAACCACGCGGTAGCAACCGGACTTAAGAAAGGTTTGCCTGGACAAGATAACTCTATGTCCAAGCTTACCGATCACGAGTATTATCAAGTGATTGATCGGCTGGTTAAGGGGGCGAGCAATGATGAAATCTCAAAAGACTACGGACTTCATCCACGTTATGTCTCTTTAATCCGACACAAAAAACGACTCATCAGAATCTGGGAAAAGTATACCGATGCTACAGGTATGTCTGAAGCTCCTAAAAGCGGAGGACTATCTAGCAAAATACCACTGGAGATTCGTGTCGATATCATCCGTCAGCTACCATCAAAGACCAACAAAGAGTTGGCTCGTATGATTGATGTAGATTGTTCTGTTATTAGCAATGTCCGACACAGGAAAACCTGGAAAGATGCTTGGGATTTGTTTGACAAAAGGAGCAACGACCATCCCGAAAGGGAGTAGATACCAAGCGGTATCGAAGCGGGGGGGATCCTGAAAAGGATTAT
>CAZXWM010000328.1:0-4678 GCA_964644215.1 uncultured Phormidium sp. | reverse complement strand
TATCAGGCGTTACTCGATGCAGGATTATGGGACCTCGAGGCGATCGACTCACCCTATCTGATTCGGCCCGAGTAAGCGGATTTGCTAGGCAATTGTTAACGAAGGTTGCTCTAGGACTGAGGTTTCCTGAAATTAACGCTTTAATGGAGATAGTGATTCTCCCGAAGCTATGGATACCTATTCAAATCAACCGAAGACACCGCGAGAGGCGGTCGAGAAGAAGAGTATGGATGAGATGCTTCTGACGCTGGAGCATTTGTTTGAGCGGGAAGAAGCAACGGCCAAAATTGTTTTGGCGGCGCTCTACGATATGGGAGTCGAGAATATCTACTACCGCAAACTTCGTAGCCGCATACTTCGGGGTGCATTTCGACCGGTTACGAACGTCTCTAAACCTGTTTTTCTGTTTTTTGGTTTGCGCTGGTTTAAGGCAAATTGTCCGTTTTTAATTGCGGATTGGCTTCGCTCGTTGGTGGAGTTTGAGAAGCAAAAGCAGTCACAAGTCGAGCCAGCCTCACCAACTCCTCGACAGAGTGATGAGCAACTTCGGAAACAGTTGGTTGTTGTTGAACGGGGAAATCAGGATATTGAGCGGTTGTCTGGACAAGTTCAGTTACTCACTAGCACCCTGCTGATTACGGTTGCGGTTATGGGAGGAATGTTAGCTTGGCTCGGCTATGAGTTGCATCTGACTCGGGCAAATTTGCATCAGGAACCGGCTGTTACTCAAACTCGGGGTGAGACTGTACAGGACTAATGCTGTTACGATTTTCAGGTGAAGATTTTAAAAATTTAAGAGGTTTTCTAGAATGAGATGTTCGAGGAAAACATAATCAATCCAAATGGCTTGATGAATAATAACAATGACCCAAAATTTGATTTGATAGGAGCGTTTAACGGATTTATGACGCAGTCGGCGCTGAGCGATGAAGCCACCTAACCAGCCCCCGGCTATCTCGCTCAGATGGAGAGTGTTTTCGGGGATTCTCCACCGCTTTTGTTGAGCGCGAGATTTATCCTCAGCATAGAGTTTAAATGTTATTAGACTCAGGAGAGGATAGATAATCAATGGGGCAAAAATTCCGCTCTTATTTAGGAGTTGGATGCTGCCGAGAAGGGGGACGATTGATAGCAGTGCAACTTGGAGCCAGGGAATGCGGTAGCGTTTGGTTTTGGAGCGTCTTGAGGTGGAGGCGGATGATTGTCTTTTTTTCTCAAGTTTTACGCCTACGATTGAGGCATGACAGGCTCGAACTTTACCGTTTTTATGGGTAATTGAATATTGAATTTTGTCGCCAACTTTTGGACGGCGTTTTGATTTTTTTAGGGCGGAGATATGGATAAAGATTTGGGGTTGATTGGGATTGACTTGGATGAATCCGAAGCCTCTCTCATCATTCCATTTGATGAGTTTGCCGATTTGTAGTTTGGAGGTCAAGGTAGCACCTCAACTGTAGTTTGGACAGTTTTATCTAGTTATAATACCATGCAAAACTGACCTCAGGATATAATACCATTTGTTGATAAGGGGGAGGGAGAACAGCACCTCGACTATCGCTCGCTGAACACCGTTCGCCCCCACAGGTATCTGTGGCATGACTTTGAAAATTGCTATAAAATCAATCTTCATGATTTCGAGTTGTCCCGGTGGCTAGATCAGATAATCCAGCTAGATGCCATAGATTTTATCAGGGGGTTAGGCGTTGAGATCCTATCTCCCCTGAAACCTGCAAGCGGCGATCGCCGAGTTAAACTCCAAAGCCACAATCAACTCAGTTTATGGCCACAATTGCCACAGAAGCGATCGCTCGCTTGAACCGGAGAACCACATTGACTGCAAAACCGCCGCTGGGAACCCGTATTTTGCGGCGATGACCCCATTCGCATCTCCATATTCCCCATACGCATTTCCATGGGATTATTATTCATCTCCATATTGCCCATTTTCATCGGCTTCATGGGTTGCATCGGTTGCATCGGTTGCATCGGTTGCATCGGTTGCATCGGTTGCATCGGCTCTTGTGAGGAACCGGGAACCTCAGACACCTCTTGTAGGGGGATGTTGCTGGCTTCGGAGAGGTTAGAACTTTGTCCTTGAATCTGAATCCAGCGATCGCCCTCTTGGGCCTGAATTTTCAGTGCAATCCCCCCAGGAGTACGATACATCTCGGGGGGAGCAGTCCAAACTCCCGTTTCAAAGCTATTACTCGACTGTTGTTGTTGTCCCGGACTCCCGCTGGCGGTGGTGACAACGGTTTGGCTACCGGAATTGTCCAGATAGACCGTTTGGTTGTTACCCAGGTCGCATTGATAGGCCATAGTTGCTCCTTGATGTGCTGTCTCTGGGGAAAATCTCGCTTGTACGAACCCACTCTCAGTGTAACGTTGCCAAGGCAAGGCTTAGGAGAGACTTTTTGTAACACCATGTAACGATTTTGCCACCCCCCTCTAGGCAAAATCCCAAAACCCGGTATAACTTAATATAGCTATCTGGCGATTATCAAAGAAGACCTATGACAACGACCGTTCCCCAGCCACAACTTGACGAACTCAAACCTGGCGTGAAGGTTCCCGCCAAGGAAACCATCCTCACCCCTCGCTTCTACGTCACCGACTTTGATAAAGTGGCGGCCATGGATTTGTCTGCGCAAGAGGAGGAAATCGACGCCATGATTGGCGAGATGCAAGCCGACTACAATCGCTATCACTTCGTGCGCGATGAGGAGTTTGAGCAATCCTGGGAGCATATCGACGAACAGACCCGGTTGGCGTTTGTGGACTTCCTAGAACGGTCTTGTACTTCGGAATTTTCGGGATTTCTGCTATTTAAGGAACTCTCCCGTAAGCTCAAAGGTCGCAATCCTCGCTTAGCGGAGATTTTCGCCTTGATGGCCCGAGATGAGGCCCGTCACGCTGGATTCTTGAACAAGGCCATGAGCGACTTCAACATTCGCCTGGATTTGGGCTATTTGACTCGGAATCGCAGCTATACCTTCTTTAAGCCGGAGTGGATTATCTACGCGGTCTATCTTTCTGAGAAAATCGGCTACTGGCGTTATATTACGATTTTCCGTCATCTGGAGCAAAATCCCGATCGCCAGTTCTATCCTCTCTTTAAACGCTTTGAGAGCTGGTGTCAGGATGAAAATCGCCATGGAGATATCTTTAAGGCCCTGTTGCGATCGCAGCCCAAAATGTGGAAATCTTGGCAAGGTCGGCTCTGGTCTCGCTTCTTCCTGCTGACAGTCTTCGCCACCCACTCGCTGACGGTCTTGGAACGGGCTGATTTTTACCGTTCCCTCGGCTTAGATCCCTATGAGTTCGACAAAACCGTTGTCCGCAACACCAACGCCAGTGCGGCGCGGGCCTTTCCCGAAGTGCTAGATGTGGAGCGTCCCGAGTTTTTCGAGCGGATGTATCGCTGTGCTGAACGCAACGAACAATTGGCGGCGATTTCGGCCAGTAATGATTCTAAGTTAGCGAAGTTCCTCAAAAAAGCGCCGTTATTCTTGGGAACAATGGTCGATTTAACCCGCTTGTACTTCATGCGCCCGATTGACGCTGAAGCCTTACGGGGTGAGGTACGCTAGAGTAACGAACCAGGAACCCTGACCGAGTCTCCTCAGGGGTTGTGGTTCTTTGGCAATTCGGGGAGCCATTATTTTCTGAGGGATAACTGCTATGCGCTGGTTAGACCGTGGTGCCTTATGGAGACTTCTGATACTACTGGGATGTTGCTTATTCACCGTAGCCGGAGTCTACCGAACCATGATTATGATGCCCGGTCAGAGCTATCGGGGGGAACTCCCTCCCCTGACTCTGAGCCAACAGACCCTCGCTCAACAATTAAGAACCGACGTAGAACGCATTGCCAGCGCCCCCCATCATTATTTAGCGTACCCCGAGTTAGTGGCGATCGCCGATTATCTCGAAGCTCAATTGACCGATGTGGCACAACAGCGGGGAGAGGTGGAACGTCAGGACTACCAAATTACCGGTCAAACCTTCAGCAACTTGATTTTGGAACTTCCCGGTCAACAGCAGGCTGAGGAAATCGTCGTCATTGGCGCTCACTATGACTCTGTTGATGCTCCTGGGGGAGTGCCAGGGGCCAATGATAACGGCTCAGGCGTCGCCGCTGTCCTAGCCTTGGCGCGTCACTTTGCTGGACATCCCCAATCCCGAACCCTACGCTTTGTCGCCTTCACCAACGAGGAACCCCCGTTTTTCCAGACCGAGACCATGGGGAGTCTCGTCTATGCTCAACGCTGTCGAGAGCGAGGGGAGACGGTGGTGGGAATGTTGAGCTTAGAAACGATGGGCTATTATGACGACGCGCCGGGGAGTCAGACCTACCCGTTGGGATTGTTAGACCAAATTTATCCCATTCAAGGCAATTTCATCAGTTTTGTGGGCAATCTGGATTCGGCGAAGTTCGTGCGTCAAGTGGTGCGTCAGTTTCGCCAGTCGATATCTTTCCCCTCAGAAGGGGCGATTCTTCCGGGAGCAGCTCCCGGCGCGGGTTGGTCTGACCATTGGTCCTTTTGGCAGCAGGGGTATCCCGCCTTAATGGTCACGGATACAGCGCCGTTTCGCTATCCCTACTACCACACCCCCGAGGATACCTCAGACAAGATTGACTATGAACGGTTGGCTCGGGTTGTGGAGGGGTTGGTGT
>CAZXWM010000327.1:0-4688 GCA_964644215.1 uncultured Phormidium sp. | reverse complement strand
CAACGCAGTAAACCCAAACGAGCCAGTCGTCCTTTTCTGGGAAGTCGCCTCGATCCCATTGCCCAGCAACGACTGGCTCAGTTACGCCGGGGCTATTAAACTCCCTCAGGCTGGCAGTTTCAGCCCCCGCCTGGGAAATTTCAAAAAAAATCCTAAAACCCCTTGCCAAAACCAAATCCCTGAGCTAAGATTGATAATGCGTTGGGAAAAAACGCGCCGACAATCCTCAGTAGCTCAGCGGTAGAGCGGTCGACTGTTAATCGATTGGTCGCTGGTTCGAATCCGGCCTGGGGAGTTGGAAAAGAAGGGAAGTTTGGTCTTCGGACGGACTTCCCTTTTTTGCTGTGTGAACTACCCGACACTCACGCTTCGCGTAGAGTGCGGGGCTTCGGGCCGATTGGGCTAAGTTGAAAAATCCTCGCGGGCATTACCACTCCACTGTGGGATTGACCCAGAAGTGTTACATAATTTTACTCAATTTTGCCGATTGAGACTAAGTTAACGGCCCCGCAGCAGTCGCCACAAGCGTCTAAGGCTATAACGCAGACTCTTGAGGTTCAGATGAGGACTGAGAAACCTCCAGCCGACCGTCCGGAAGCGACGCCAATAAAACCCCACAGTATAGATTGCATCTCGCCAACGTCGTCCCCAAGAATTGATCTGAATCCCTCCTGGATCGAGGCGTATTCCATGGGGGTTGTAGTTAGAGGTGTTGAGAGGATTGAGACGGGTGAGATGAGCGCGTTGGGCTAGGGTTTCGTAGGACAATCCGGGGCGGTTCTCGGGTTTTGCCGTTTCGTCAATCCATTCCCAGAGCATCCAGGTGAGGCCGGCGGCTTCAAATTGAGCGATATTTTGGCGAACTCCCTGCGATCGCAGATATAAGCCAATGGGAATTTCTGCCCAGATCCCATGTTGCCAAACCCATCGCGAATCAAAACAGGCTTTGAACGCCCAAGACTCTCCCGTTAAACGAGAGATTTTGACAACTCGGCCCACAACACCACTACCAACGTAGCTGACTCGTAAGGTTAACCGATGACCACGAGAGCAGAGATGGTAGGTGGTCGAGATGGGGGGGGTGAGACACCGTCCAATGGGTATAGCTAGGGCATCGAAAAACCGCTGCAATTCCCGAACTCGAAACGATTTCGATAGGGCCAGGGGAAGCTGGCCAAAATAGAGGCGATCGCACCTCCAGGCGTAACAAGTCCGTTGACAGAGGCGGTAGAACTGCCAGGGAGACAGGAGTTGACGGGCGGCGATGGCTTCGATGAGGGCTTCGGGGCGAGCGGCGATCGCCTCAAGATTTCGCGAAGTATTGCTGGGTTCCTTTGGCTTCAATGGCGGCGGCGAGACGTTTAAGGGCATGAACATAGGCGGCGGTTCGCAGCGACAGACTCAAGTCTTGAGCGAGATCGACAATCTGCGAGGTTTCCGCCTCCATTTTGGTTTGTAGGCGTTGGTTAATATCGTCGAGACTCCAATAGAGTCCACTGCGGTTTTGGAGCCACTCAAAGTAACTCACCGTCACGCCTCCAGAGTTAACGAGGATATCGGGAACCACGCAAACTCCATTTTGCTGCAAAATCAAGTCAGCGGCGGAATTAACTGGGCCATTAGCCACCTCAAAGATAAACCCAGCCTTGATTTGATGGGCATTAGCCAGGGTGATTTGGTTTTCCAAGGCCGCCGGAATCAGTACATCGACATCGAGAGTTAGGAGTTCGCTGTTGCTTAGGATTTGGCGATCGCCGAGATTACAGACACTCTCTTGACAATAGACGGCTTCGATGCCTTTGTGGGCCTGCTGATAGGCACGCACACTGGGGATATCTAACCCTTGAGGGTTATAAATTGCCCCTTTCGAGTCGCTCACGGCGACAACCTTGTACCCCGCTTCGTACAATAACTGTGCCAAAACAGCGCCCGCATTGCCAAACCCTTGAATAGCAACCGTTGTCACCTGGGGCAATTTTTGGTACTTGGTCATCAAGCTGCGAATGACAAAATAGGCTCCCATTGCGGTGGCCGTTTCTCGTCCGAGGCTACCCCCAATCGCAGTGGGTTTCCCCGTCACCACTGCTGGAGAAAAGCGGCGACTAATAATACTATATTGATCCATCATCCAGCCCATGATGGTGGCGTTGGTATAGACATCGGGGGCGGGGATGTCGGTGTCGGGGCCAATGAAGTCGGCGATCGCGTCGATATAGCCTCGGCTTAATCGTTCGAGTTCCAGGCGCGACAGGGCTTTCGGGTTGACAGCAATTCCCCCTTTTGCCCCACCAAAAGGAAGACCAATGGCGGCACATTTAAAGGTCATCCAGAAGGCCAACGATTGCACTTCATCGAGACTGACATTAGGATGATAGCGGATGCCTCCCTTGGTTGGGCCTCGGGTATCATCGTAGCGAACGCGATAGCCCTGAAAGACCTTCAACTCGCCACTATCAAGACGGACGGGAATTGACACGGACAAACTCGCTTTGGGATAACGCAACCGTTCGATCGCCTCAGGGGAAATCGAGACATGCTGCAAGGCTTTATCGAGCCGAGTCATCGCATCAGCAAATAGAGATTGAGACATAACAAAACAAGACTCTCAAAAATAATCGGTCAAGACCGGGTTTTGTGATTGACAAAAACCTTAATAATCTGCCAATTCTTGTCGCTATCCTCTTTATCGTCTCATATTTTCCAGGTTTTAGATCTGAGGTCTCACTCAAAGCGAAAAAAGCAGACATACCGAAGTAAGTCTGCTATAATTGCGGTGCTTGTTTAGCAAGTTTTAGTCAGTTTCCCCGATTTAGGACTCTACAGAAACGGGGCGACTTGCAGAGGGGCTGCGTTCAATCACTTTGTCAATCAAGCCATAGTTTTTCGCTTCTTCGGCGGACATAAAAAAGTCTCGCTCTGTGTCTTCTTGCAGTTTTTCCAGGGGTTGTCCTGTTTGTTGAGCGAGATAGTGATTGAGGCGGTTTTTGATATAGAGAATTTCTTTGGCTCGAATCTCAATATCCGCAGCTTGTCCCTGAGCACCGCCGAGGGGTTGGTGAACCATGATGCGGGAGTGGGGTAGGCTCATCCGCTTTCCGGGTTGTCCTGAACTGAGCAAGAACGCCCCCATACTGGCGGCTAAGCCTAAGCAAATGGTGCAAACATCAGGGCGTACATGATTCATGGTGTCGAAGATACCCATCCCAGCCGACACCGCACCACCGGGAGAATTGATATAGAGGTAGATGTCTTGTTCGGGATCTTCGGCTTCGAGAACCAGGAGTTGGGCGACAATGCGATTGGCCAGTTCGGGAGTCACTTGTTCTCCCAGGAAAATGATACGCTCACGTAAAAGTCGTGAGTAGATGTCAAAATAGCGTTCGCCGCGCCCGGACTGTTCGATTACGGTGGGTATCATTGAGTTTCTTACTGTGCGTAGTCTGGTCTTGATTCTAGTGTGAACTACCGAACGCGCTCATCAGAGACACCAGCGTCGGCTTCCTACCCAACAAATTGCGAGATAGTAGATTTCTTTCGTCCTCTATCATCTCGGCAACCATTTGGGCGCTAGGCGAACGGACCGGTCCGTGAGGATAAAATATGCAGTCTCTCATTAGTCTTGGCTACTAGATTTTCGGCTACTCTGACTTGGTTTTCGTCAACTATCCTGCATGATAGCTTGTGGGGAAAATCTTACCTTGACGGTAATATCCTAGCATGGCAGTCGCTGGAATCGTCAATTTTCAGGGCATCGAACCCTTCGATTGACTTTATGAGTCCATGTATCCCGAGGCTCAATCGAAGATTAGAGCGCGGGAGAGGTCGCCCCTCAAACTCTCCGGTAGTTAAGGCGATCGCCCTGGGGCCATCTTCGGGTTGCAGGGTTAGTAACACCGGCTGAGAAGATAGTCCGCTAAACGGCTGAGACATTGACGAGTCTCCGAGGCTGGTAGATGATTGAGATGCTCAATGGCGACTCGGGTATGTTCAGCCGCAAGTTCTCGGGACTGGCTAATGGCGTCGCTCTCTTGAATCAGGCTGATGGCCTGGTCAAGATCGCCCTCTTCGGCAAATTCTCGACCGATGAGGGTCACCAGTTGCGGGAGTTGTTGCATCGCATAGAGAGCGGGGGCCGTTAAGTTGCCACTGCGCAAGTCTGACACAGCCGGTTTACCTAAAGTTTCGCTCGATTCGGTAAAGTCGAGAATATCATCAACAATTTGAAACGCCAGACCAATGTTGCGCCCAAACTGATAGATGTGTTCGGCCAGCTCCGAACTGACGCCGCTGAGTAGGCCGGCCGCTTTACTGCTGTTGGCGATTAGGGAGCCGGTTTTATAGTAGCTTTTGTGCAAATAGTCTTCTAGGGAGAGGTCGGTGTCAAAGTGACTGAGGCCTTGCTGAATCTCGCCTTCGGCTAAGTCCATGATCACTTGGGAGAGGAGTTTAACAACTTCTAAGTGATCCAGGTTGGCTAGATACCAGGAGGATTGAGCAAAGAGAAAGTCTCCGGCTAAGACGGCGATGCGGTTCCCGAAACTGCTGTGGACGGTGGGAATCCCCCGCCGCACGTCAGATTCGTCGAGAACGTCGTCATGGATCAGACTGGCGGTGTGGATCATTTCAGCGATTTCAGCGAGACGCCGATGTCGTGGGGTGATATCCCCATCGCCGACGGTGGCTCGTGA
>CAZXWM010000326.1:0-4732 GCA_964644215.1 uncultured Phormidium sp. | reverse complement strand
AACACCGGAACAGGGAACAGGGAACAGGGAACACCGGAACAGGGAACAGGGGATTTTTTCCTGTTTATGGTTGACTGTTGACTGTTAACGGTTGACTGGGGTCGTTGTTGAGGAGATTGTTGAGAACGAGGTTGTCACGGTGAATGACGGTTTCGGGACGGCGATCGCCTAGAATGTCAGCGATTTGCTCCGATTGGGCGCCGCAGATTTTCTCTAAATCGTCGCTCTTGTAGTTGACAATGCCTCGCCCAAGTTCCCGGCCATGCTCATCGCAGAGAATCACGGCATCGCTGGACTGGAATTTGCCTCGAACGGCGATTAACCCTGCCGCTAGGAGCGATTTTCCTCCCTGACAAATGGCCTGGACTGCGCCGCGATCGAGCAATAATTGACCCTGGGGAACGAGGCCAAAGGCAATCCAACGTTTACGAGCGTTTTCGGGTTTGGCTTGGGCCACAAATTGAGTGCCGAGATCGGCGCCCCCTAAAATCGCTGGTACATTTTCCGGGGTTTTTCCGGCCGTAATGACAGTCCGCACACCGCTATCGCTGGCAATGCGTGCGGCGGCAATTTTGGTCTGCATTCCTCCTGTTCCCCAAGCACTCCCCGCATGACCAATGTCTAGGTTCAAAAGCTCATCGACATGGTTGACTTTTGCGATGGGTTGTGCATCAGGATTGCGATTGGGATCGGCAGAATAGAGGCGATCGACATCGGTGAGCAGAAACAGCCAATCGGCTTCGATGAGGCTGGCCACCAAGGCGCTGAGGGTATCGTTATCACCGAATTTGAGTTCTTCGGTGGCGATGGTATCGTTTTCATTGACGATGGGAATAACCCCGAGTTTTAGAAGTTCTTGAAAGGTGTTGTAAGCATTGACATAACTACTCCGTTGCACCAAATCTTTACGAGTCAGAAGAATCTGGGCAATGGGCTGTTGCAAACTGGTAAATAAATCATCATAAACTCGCATCAAGCGTCCTTGGCCGACAGCGGCCACCGCTTGTTTGGTGGCTAAACGACGGGGGCGATCGCTCAACCCTAGTCGCGCACAGCCAACCCCCACGGCCCCGGAAGACACGAGAACGACTCGATGGCCCTGGCGACGCAGTTGGGTCAGGGTTTCGACTAAACGCGCTAAGGTCGATAGGGCGAGATCGCCACTGTCGGGTTGAGTCAGGCTAGAGGTGCCAATTTTGAGAACAAGAGTTTGAGGCATGGGGGGAACAGGGAACAGGGAATAGGGAATAGGGAACAGAAGGCAAGAGGCGTAGGGGCGTACCTTTATGGTCGCCCTCTTTCGGCAAGAGGGGGGAATTGGGAATTGGGGCTAGATTAACTGTTGGAGATCAACCCGGTTAGGGCCTCTTTCATCTCCTCGATGGTGGTGGTGGCGGTTCCGAATTGGCGCACGACGAGGCTGGCGGCGAGGTTCCCTAAGACGACGGCTTCCCAGAGGGAGGCACCGCTGGCTAGGGCTAGGGTTAGGGCGGCGACAACGGTATCTCCGGCGCCGGTGACATCGAAGACATCGGTACGATTGAAGGCGGGAATCTGCTCGATCGCCCCTGAACGCTCAAACAGGGTCATACCGTCTCCGCCTCGGGTAATGAGGATGGCCTGGGCTTGGGTGCGCTCTAAGAGGTCTTTCCCGGCTTGGTTGAGGCTGCGATCGCCGGCGATCGCATACCCCACTTCTAACTCCGCTTCGGGGAGATTGGGAGTAAACAGCGTCGCCGTTTGATAGCGGCTAAGCTGGCTTTGAGTATCGACAATGATGCGATCGCTCCCTAAGGCACTTTGAATCACGTTGGGGGTGAGAACACCATCGCCATAGTCGGAACAGACGACAGCAGCGACTGTTGAGGCCTGTTGGTGGATGTAGTCGGCTAGGTGCTGCTGTAACTGGGGGTGAGGCAGGGCATCGGATTTGCGATCGAGCCGTAGCACCTGCTGGGTGACAGACTGACGCGCATGGGCCGAAATACGGGTTTTGGTCACTGTGGGGCGATCGCGATCGATGAAAATCCCCGTGGTCTCGATGCCCGCTTCTTGGAAAATGTGAATCAGGGCCTGGCCTTGTTCGTCCTCCCCTACCAAGCCGGCGACTGAGATTTTACCTCCCAATGTCGCTAAATTGTAAACAGCGTTCGCGCCCCCTCCGGGAACGCGCCGAGTGGATTCATGGCGGATGATAGGAACCGGGGCTTCGCGGGAGATGCGCTCAACTTCCCCAGTGATAAACTCATCGAGAGTTAAATCGCCCACCACAAGAATTTTGGCATTGCAGAATTGGTCCAGGCGTTGTAGGAGTTGTGGTTGTGCCTTTCGGAGGCGATCGTGAAACCGCTGAGCCTGGGGGAAATTGGCATCAATCATGGACGGGTAAACAGTGACGACGAGGGAGAGCAAGGAGGGGCAAATCAGCCCCATCGATTATTCCATATCTGTTGCCCATCAACATCCCTCTCATCTCGGGCCAGCCGGCTCAATCCGAGACTCGCTAAAAATCTCCAACAATCCACTACACTGAAAAACACTAGACGCAGACCCCCTTTACCCTTCGCTATGGACACTCGCGATCGCCCCAACACCGATCTCCAACCCACCCCGCAATCGTTACCCAGAATTGGCCTAGCAACCATGTTCCGGCTGGGACTGTTCCAGATGGGCCTAGGGATGATGTCCCTGCTCACCCTGGGCATCGTCAACCGCTTAGCCATTGATGAACTGCGAGTTCCGGCCCTGATTGCCACCGGGGCGATCGCCATGGAACGGCTCGTCTCCCCGGCCCGAGTCTTCTTCGGGCAACTATCCGACTCCAAACCCCTCTTCGGACTCCATCGCAGCGGCTATGTCTGGCTCGGAGCCATCCTCTTCACCAGCCTCTCCTTCATCACCGTCCAAGTCCTCTGGCAACTGGGATTAAGCCTACAAATCAGCGGCATGACTGGCCCCACCTACGGCTGGGCCGCCCTATTCGGCGGCTGTTTCATCCTCTATGGCTTATCCATTAGTGCCAGTTCCACCCCCTTCGCCGCCATGTTGGTGGACATCTCCGACGAAGACCATCGCTCGAAACTGATTGGCGTAGTTTGGTCCATGCTCATGGTGGGCATCATCGCCGGTGCCATTATCGGTGGGAGTCTCCTCAATCAGCCCGATTTAGCCAACCGTGCCGGGGAACAAGTTGATATCGCCAGCCTCAGTCCCATCGTTAACCGCGTCTTTATCATTGTGCCGGTACTGGTCCTGAGTCTGTGCTTCCTGGCCACCGTCGGCGTTGAGAAAAAATACTCCCGCTACAGTCAACGCTCTAGTATTAGCAACTCCGAAGATCGTGTCACCCTGGGAACCGCCATTCGTGTTCTCACCGCCAGTCGTCAAACGGGGTTCTTTTTTAGCTTCCTGCTGCTGCTAACGATTAGCCTGTTTATGCACGAAGTCGTCATCGAACCCTATGGCGGCCAAGTCTTCGGCATGACCCTCTCAGAAACCACTCAACTGAATGTCTTTTTCGGTCTTGGCACTCTCATTGGCATTTCGAGTACCGGCTTTTTGGTTGTTCCCCGGTTAGGAAAAGAACGCACCACAAAATATGGTTGTATTGGGGCCTCAGTGTGCGCCTTACTGTTTATTGTTGCTGGGGTGGGCCAGCGGGTGGAGTTACTACAAGCCGCATTCCTCTTTTATGGACTTTTCGCCGGAACTCTCACCGCCGGAGCTACCAGTTTAATGTTGGATTTAACCATCGCTGAAACGGCGGGAACCTTTATCGGTGCTTGGGGATTAGCTCAAGCCATGGCGCGGGGGATTTCGACAATTTTCAGTGGTGGCGTGTTGAATCTGGGAACTCTGGTTTTTGACTCGCCGCTGTTGGCCTATGGCTCAGTGTTTTTGTTGCAATCGTTGGGCTTGTTACTGGCGTTAGTTCTCTTGAAACGCATTAACATTAAAGAGTTTCAGTTGAGTACCCAAGAGGCGGTGACTCGGGTGATGGAGGGGGAGTTAGAGTAGCGCTAAAGTCTGTTTATCAGCAGTACGATAACCTGCATTTCCTTGCTCCCTGGGATGACGGGAGGCGGAGCCTCGGGGGGAGCATTCCTAGGCAGAGCCTAGGAACGAGGGGACTAGGCAGAGCCTAGGAACGAGGGGAAACGAGGGGAACGAGGGGAGGAACGAGGGTTGCTGACCATTTTTGCCTCTACTCGATGGGGATTTCAATGACAAATTCGGTTCCTTCACCAACCGTCGATAAACAACTGAGACGACCCTGATGTTTTTCAACTACAATTTGATGGGAAATCGAGAGTCCTAAGCCAGTCCCTTTGCCAACGGCTTTAGTTGTAAACAGATGGTTGAAGATGTTTTGACAGACATCATCGGGCATCCCTGGACCGTTGTCGCGAATCCGAATAATCACCCAGTCTGGGCTAGTTTCGGACAGGTCATCTGAGGGAGTCATATCTACTAATTCTGTACAAATTGTGATGCAGTTGGGATTTTTTTCAATCTCCTCAAAAGTGAGTCCCTCATTGATATCATCAAAGGCATCAATGGCGTTGGCAATGATATTCATGAACACTTGGTTCAGTTGCCCGGCATAACATTTAATTTCGGGAATTTCTCCATATTTTTTCAAGACTTGAATGCTGGGACGTGCTTGGGTAAATTTTAAGCGCGGTTTGAGAATCATTAAGGTGCTGTCAATGCCTTCGTGGATATTGACGGC
>CAZXWM010000325.1:0-4745 GCA_964644215.1 uncultured Phormidium sp. | reverse complement strand
AAGCCATCCAATATCGCAGCATCGATCGCATGACCTAACCCCCCAACCCCAGCGGACAGAGATCGGCTAAACAACAATCCCCACAATTAGGCTTACGAGCCTTACACACCGCTCGTCCATGATAAATCAGACGAATTGACCAATTTTCCCATTCCGACTGGGGTAACAAGGGCATCAAGGCTCGCTCCACCTTAACGGGATTGTCCTCATCCGTTAGCCCCAACCGTTGACTCAAACGCTTCACATGAGTATCCACCGTCACCCCCGCGTTGATACCAAAGCCATGAGCGAGAACCACATTCGCTGTTTTGCGGGCGACTCCAGGGAGTTGAGTTAACGCCGCCATCGTTTGGGGAACCTGGCCGTCAAACCGTTCCAAAATCATCTCACAAGCGCCGCGAATATTTTTAGCCTTATTGCGATAAAAGCCAGTGGATTTAATCAACGCTTCCAACGCCTCAAGTTGCGCCCCCGCCAAGGAGGCTGCATCGGGGTAACGGGCAAACAGGGCCGGTGTCACCTTGTTCACCCGTTCATCGGTACATTGAGCCGAGAGCATCGTGGCCACAAGTAATTGCAGCGGCGTCTCGTAGTTGAGGCTACAGGTTGCATCAGGATACAACGCCGTTAACCGCCTCAAAATTTCCGAGGCTCGTTGTTGCTGAGACGGAGATGTTGCCGTCATAGAGATATCTCGATTTCGCGTTAACGGCTCAGTTGTTGCACCCATTCCAATTGGCTGGTGTCCCGTACAATCAGAAAAATTCCTAATCCTAGGAGTAACAGTAACCCCGATTGCATCACCCCATCTTGGATATGCACCGGAACCGGTTTGCCGCGAACCCCCTCAACCAGTAGAAAAGCCAATTGGCCGCCATCTAAGGCTGGGAGGGGCAAGATATTGATAATCGCCAGGTTGACACTAATCACCGCCGCAAAAAACAAGAGATTCATGGCATCGCGGGCGGCAAAATCAGCGCCTTGAGCCACAATGCCCACGGGGCCAGCAATCTGGCCGGCGGTACTCTCGAAGTTGGTAATGAGTTGATAAAAGCCCTTGAGGGTATTGACAAAAATCACCTGAAACTGTCGAGCGGCAATGCCCACCACCTCCAAGGGGTTTTGAACTTGACGATAGACTCGTTCGCCATTGGGAGCCAGTTGCACGCCAATGCGCCCGTTTCCGTCACTGCCTCGTTCGGGAATGACGGTTAGGGAGAGGCGATCGTCATTGCGCTGTACGGCTAGAGGAATGGGGGTTTCCGGGTTGTCTTCGATAGTTTGTTTGAGATCGAAGATGGCCGCTTCTCCGGCCGCTAGGGGGTTGCCGTCAACGGCAATAATGAGATCGAGGTCTTCTAAGCCGGCCTGAGCGGCGGGGCTATCAACGGCCATCACCTGAGGGACAACGACACCGGGTTCAGCGTTGAAGCCGTTGGGGATGCCGGTTGAGCCAATTTGGAAGATGAGAACGAGATAGGCGAAAATTAGGTTGGCGATGACGCCAGCGCTAATGACGATCGCGCGATCGAAAACGGGACGATTGCGGAGTAAATCCGGGTCATCTTCGGGGATGGTGCTATCGGGATCGTCGTCAGGGAAGCCGACAAAGCCGCCGAGGGGGAAGGCGCGGACCGCATATTCCGTTTCGGGGCCTTGGTATTTGAGCAAAATCGGACCAAAGCCAATCGAAAAGCGGTTGACATGGATGCCTTGCCAGCGAGCCGCGAGGAAATGACCTAGCTCGTGAACGGCGATAAGAATGGCGATAACTGCGATCGCTGCCAGAACAAACATGACGTTAGTATCGAAAGAACAAACAGGCCTAGTTTCCCATATTAAACGGTTTTGCGGTGTAGTCGGGCTGATCGGCAAAACTCAACGCCGACTCGCCGCTGTAGGTGTTGTCTGGGACTGGGACTAGGACCTGTCTGGGGGGAATTTAGCCGGTGTTACGCATTCCGGCGGCAATTCCATTGAGGGTTAACAAAGCGCCTCGCAACAATTCACCTTTGCTATAGCGTGAGTGAATCACCCCTGGGGTGGCACTTTTGCCATGTTGACGCAGCCGTTTGAGTAAGGACACTTGCAAGAGTCCCAGGGGGATAATGGTGGAGTTGCGTAACTGCACCGAACGGCGTAGGCCGGGGTCCCCATCGAGGAGATGTTTATGGCCGGTAATTTGTAGAACTAACTCCCGCGACTGATGATATTCATCAACGATGCGATCGAGAATCACCGCAAAGCGATCGCGATCTTCAGGATGGCTCAACTCGCGTACATAATGCTCGGCGATTTGCAAATCCACTTTCGATAGGGTCATCTCCACTTTGGAAATAGCCATTTTAAAGAAGGGCCATTTCATGTAGAAATAGCGCAATAACTTGAGATGTTCCTCGGGTTTCTCCTGCAAGAACTCATTGAGGGCGGTTCCCACGCCGTACCAGGCCGGGAGTAAAAAGCGGCTTTGCGTCCAACTGAACACCCAGGGAATGGCTCGTAAACTACCGATATCTTTCTTCCCTTGACGACGACGGGAGGGACGGGAGGAAATTTGTAGTTGGCTAATCTCCTCAATCGGCGTCACTTGCATGAAGAAGTCGATAAAATCGGGTTCCTCATAGACAAGGGAGCGATAATGCTCACGGGACTTATGGGACAACTCCTCCATGGTTTCGTTCCAGGGTTCGATGTCATCGAAGCCGGACCCCAATAAACTCGATTGAATCACCGCTGAGGTGACGGTTTCTAGGTGATAGAGGGCCAACTCCGGTAGAGAGTATTTCGAGGCCAACACTTCCCCCTGTTCGGTGATTTTAATGCGGCCATCGATGGTGCGTCCCGGCTGAGCCAAAATGGCTTCGTAGGCGGGACCTCCACCCCGGCCGACGGAACCGCCGCGTCCGTGGAAGATACGCAGTTTCACCCCATAGGGAGCGCTGATTGCTTGCAGGGACTTTTGGGCTTTATGGATTTCCCAGTTACTGCTGAGGAAGCCCGAGTCCTTGTTACTGTCGGAATAGCCCAGCATCACCTCTTGCAGGGAGGGACTCAGGGGGGTGGCCGAGGAGTCTTCTCGGCCGTAACCGCCGGTGAGGAGGACTTGGTAGAGGGGTAACTCAAACAAATCCTTCATCACCGAAGGGGCTCGTTTTAAGTCTTCGACGGTTTCAAACAAAGGAACCACTTGTAGGGTTCCGCTGCCGGTAGCGGGGTCATAGAGGCCCGCTTCTTTGGCCAGCAATAGCACTTCGAGGAGGTCGCTGGCCTGGCGACTCATGCTGATGATATAGGTCTGACAGAGTTCGGTGCCAAACTCTTGTTGCAGCAGGCGGACGATGCGGAAGGTTTCGATGGTTTCCTTGGTAATCGGCGAAAAGGGTAATTCCGTGGGAACCAAGGGCCGGCGAGTTTGCAGTTCCTTTGTCAGCCAGTCTATCCGTTCGGCTTCTGTGAGTTCCGAGTAGGGTTTGGGAAGAATTTGCAGGTACTCTGTTAATTCGTTGAGGGTATCTTCATGGCGTGAGGATTCTTGGCGAATGTCTAAATGGGCCAAGTTAAAGCCATAGATTTCCACTTGACAGATGAGGGTATCGAGTTCGCTGCATTGCAAGCCGGTTTCAAAGAGGTTGCGTTGAATCAGTTGCAGTTCAGCGAGAAACTCTGATCCCGAGCGATAGACGGGGATGCTGTTGACTTCGCGAATTTGCTGTCGCCAGTCTTCGGCATGATAGAGGCTGAGGTTGCGATCGCGGGTGTTTTCGAGCCGTTTCTGTACGTAGGCCAGTTTCAGGCGATAGGGTTCTTGGCGGTAGCGGATGGCCAGGCGATCGTACACTTCGCTCATTTGTAGCCGATCTTGTTCAACGGATTCGAGCAGTTCGGGGAGTACATCGCTCCAATGGAGAGATAGACTCAAAGATTCACTGAGGCTATCAATGGCATCGATATACTTCTCTAGGACGAGATTCCGTTGATAACAGGCGGTTTGCCAAGTCACACGAGGGGTCACGGAGGGGTTGCCATCGCGATCGGAGCCAACCCAGGAGCCAAATTTACAGAAGTTATAGCTCGGCGGATCGATATGGGGAAACGAGACGTTCAGGGTGCGTTTGAGCCGCTGATAGAGTTGGGGCAGGGTGTCAAACAGCACTTCTGTAAAGTAGTGCAGGGTGTATTCGACCTCATCGAGAACCGTGGGTTTGAATTGGTGTAATTCATCGGTGCGCCACCAGAGGCGAATTTCCTCCATCAGTTGCTCCTGGAGGGCTTCAGCTTCGATCGAGGAGGCGCGTCCCATCGAATGCAGGCCATCTTCAACCCGGTCGAGTTGGCGCAAGACGCGGGCGATGCGACGCTGTTTGCCGCGAATGGTACGCCGCACGATCTCGGTGGGGTGAGCGGTGAAGACGAGACGGATATCGAGTTGGTCGAGTAACTTCTGAATTAGGTTCGGGGGAACATTGAGTTGCCGCAATTGGGGAAACAGCGAGCCAAAGGTTCCCCGTTCTGGGGTTTGACTGTTCTCAGCACCGGGGCGAGTGATCTCGGGGAACTCCTCGGCGGGAGAATCGACCCGAGAGATGGACTCCTCGGTAAAGGTTAAGTTGTTGCTGACGTTGGCTTTTTGCTGATCGCGCTGTTCGTAGTGTTGTTCAACGATGTTGATCAGTTGGAAGTATAAGGCGAAGCCTCGGGCGGCGCGAATGGCATCGTTGAGGTCAAGTTGTTCAATTTTGCGAACT
>CAZXWM010000324.1:0-4755 GCA_964644215.1 uncultured Phormidium sp. | reverse complement strand
GAACAGGGGAAAGCCTAAACTGGCCAGATCCAAACTCAGGACTTTCTGATACAGACTCACCACCGCCAAGCGGACAATTTCCGTCCCCGATTTCAACTCATAGTCCTCATCAAAATGACGCGCAAACGCCGCCGGTAGATGCTGTTGTAGGAATAAGACATCATCCCCGAGTTGCTGACGCTGGGCCAATTTTTCCCCCCAGGCTTGCTGGGCCTCCTCCTGAATGGCTTGGGCCTGGCGTTCGAGGCGGAAGACGCGTTGTTGGAGGGGCAGATTTTCCAGGGGAACCTGACTCCAATCGCGATCGCGTTCCTCCCACGTTCCATAGAGTTGCACATGGAGAGTATCCCAATTGGGGTTCTCCCGAGGAATCCCGGCGAACTCCCCTTGCAACTGCTGAAATTCCCGCTGTGCGGCTTCTAAGGCTTCACTGCTGGCGGGAATCTCTTGTAAATTCTCCGTTTGGCGTTGGATTTCCTCCTGGGCCTTTAATTCTGCCAAAAAGGGACGATTGTTCATTGCTTCCATCCCCACCCCAGCGGCGAGGGATTGCAACACACTCATCGCAATCATGGCCGCCGCGCCGGCTTTGGCCCAGCTTTGGTTCCCGTACTTGCGGCCCGCCACCGCTGTACCATTGTCGTTGGTGAACTTAATCAGCAAGAGATTGAGGGTTAAACTGGCAGAAATGGCGGCCAAGCCTCCGAAGTCTTTGAAGGCGAAGAAGAGGAGGGGTTGGTTGGTGATGGCGTTTAAGAGACTGGCGACAGTAATCACTCGGGCCGTGAGATTAGAATGCTCTTGTAACTCTGGAGTGACATAGACGCGGCCATGAAAGTCTTGGGGATTGGCGAAGACGAGGTTTTTGAGAACGTGAACCGGTGAGACAACTTGGTTGAGACGCTGTTTCCAGAGTTGAGGGGGTTGTGGGGGGTGATTCAGTTGCGGGTGAGACTCCCGTAGGTTTTCGGCGATGTGTTTGGCTTCGGTTTGGGGGTTGGGGAGTTGCGTGGATTTGAGTTTCATGGGTTACTCCAACTGGGGTGTTCAATCGGCTTGTTTTGAGCCGGCTGACATGGGAGTAACGCTTGGGAGAGGGGTTTTTATGCAGATTGAGGGCATGATTATTATTGACGAGTTTTGTTAAGTTGTTTAAAATAAACGTGATAAATCTAATAAATAAATGCCATGATTCAATTTACTGCCAAGGTGGAGCAAGGCAAAATTGTGATTCCTGAGGAGTATATCGGCATGGTTGGTGAAGATATCATTGAAGTAACGATTAAGCCTAAATCATCTCGTTTGCTGGATCGTCTTGCTGAACAGCCGTTGTCAGCTTCGGGATGGCGTGATTTATCAAGAGATGAAATACATGATCGATTCAATAGAGCAAGTGTTAATTTTGCTTGAAAAACTATCTCAGGAAGAACAACAAGAGGTATTGCAATATCTTAGTCAAAAACTGAAGGACAAATCAGGGTTCAGCGATTCCCAGACCAAAACACATCCCCTTAATCAGCTTTCAGGAAAAATAAAAGCGTTTCAAGGAATAGATGGGTTGACTTGGCAAGAAAAAATTAGACGTGAGTGGGATGAAGCTTTGCGTTTTCTTTAAGCAGCGGACTCCTCTGTGGTTCCTCTTTGATGTTGAGGATGAATAAACCCTAGGATGACGTTCTCTTCAGGAATCCCTCGCTTGAGTAGTTCTGTGACGATCGCCTCTTCGGTATCATTGCATTGAATCACAATGCGATCGCCGATAATTTCAATATGAATCGCACAGTGATGGATTCTTCGGTAGTCAGACCATCCTACCCACAAAGCTAGATAGCGGAGTCGTTCATCGTCAAACACCAACTCAACCATTAGGTCTTCATGGCTGAGAGTTGCATAGGTTTCTAAGACCTCTTTGATGGACTGTTTGTAGCGGTCTAGGGAATTATCCATTGCAGAACCTCCTCAGAAATATAAAAAACGATCAATCTTAAATTAAATCGACGAATTGCAACTTGTCCAACTTCTCTACTAATACCATTTTCCTAAAATCATGCTACAGATAGTCCTTTTCATCGTTCCTACGCTCTGCGTAGGGACGCACCGGGTGGACGCTCTGCGTCGAGTCATCGAACACAGGTTGCAGAGCGCCCCAACTCCCGTTCCCACGCAGAGCGTAGGAACGATAAGACGGGGTAATTTGATGTTTTCATCAAATTGCAACTTGTCCAACTTCTCTACTAAATATATTTTCAAAGGCATCGACAGCCGGGGGCGATGCGTTCCGGCAAGTTTAACAGGGTTGCTTAGGGTTTCAATACCCTGGATGCCGGAACACATCCTACCGTTGGTTATCTACCGTTGGTTATCGATTTTATTGGGGAAATATACCCTAATCTAAATCCTCTCGTAAGGATTGAAACAGGCGCTTGAGAATTTCTCGTAACTCTAGGCGATCGCCCCCCAGAGAATCGTCCTCCTCCTTAAAGGCTAACTCAAGAGGAACGTCCTGTCCCACGGATTGATAGATTAACGTTTCCAATTCCTGGGCCGCAGTTTCCACCCGTAAAATCTCAACATCCTCTAACACAAACGCCCGTTCTAATTGCGCGATCGCCCCCTGGCGTTGCTCCTCAGACCATTGACCATGACGAGTCCAATAGGCTTGTAACTCCGCTAACAACGCCTCATCTAAAAGAGGATTAGCCACTTCCAATAAATCGAGTAACGCATCCGTTGATAAAAACTCCTCGCGCTCAATTGTCAGTTCCGGGAACTCCGTTTCTACTGCTGGCGCAACGCCAACAATCGTTCCCCAGGTGTTTTGCGGATTCACTTCAACCGCAATGTAGGCCATGCGATCGCCCAAAGCCACCTGTTCAGGAATCTCCAACGCCTCAGCCTCCGCAGCTAGGGGTATACATTCGACAATCCCCAAACGGCGACGGCCCTCAAACACCTCCAACTCCGCAAAATCCGTTAACACCTGTAAAACAGGGTTCCAAACACTGCTGGCTTCCCAATTACAGTCATAGCCAAAGCGGTTCAGATAGCGGGCCACCACCCAAACGGCGATCGCCCGAGGACGAAGTTCCGCCGCTTGTTCCGGTGACACTCGCCTACACAAATCATTAAGCTTCTCATGAATCCGAATCGGAATCGGAATCAGTTGTCCAAACTGTTGTTCAAATTGTTCAGTCGTCATAATGTTCCTCTGGGTTGAATGTCGTCACTCTGATTATCAATACACATCAACAAAGCCGATCGCCCATCTGGGCCAACAAAGGACGAATCGTTCGACTCCAAGCCCCATTCATCACCCCAGGAGACACATTAAACTCCTCAGCCAACTGTTTTAGCGTCCATTTTTCGCCACAAGACGCATAATCATAAATACGGAGTAACACCGACTGAACTGTAATGGGTGGCGGGGGAGTTTGGCGGACAAAATTAGTCTTTAAAACCCCCGTCGGGTCTAACTCAAACTCTTGGCGAACCTTCTCCAAGCGGCTGGGTTCCTCATCCGCTTGAGCCATATCTCCCGCCTCCAGGCGAGTCTCCTGAATCAAGTCCTTCCGTTCCTGACGTTTATCCTCATAAGCGCCCTTACAGTTGATATTCCAGAGGGTAAGGGGGCTAGCATCTCCCTTGTCGGGGTCGTAGGCTTTCTCCTCCGCCGTCCCCGAACCGCGAATATCGCCATGGATTTTCCGTTTAATATAGTCCCAAGCGTCAATCGAAGCCTCCACATAGAGTAAATCATCCTCATAGTGGGGCGCATAGCCCCGCCAAAAACATTCCTTGGCTGCTTTCATCATCATGTTTAATCCTTCTCGTCGTAATCGTTTACATTCTTCTGGTGACTCCGCCTGTAAGGCTCGGCGAAAAATATCCTTGAGTTGCTCATGAATCTCCGGGGGACATTTGTCTTCATGCGTCATGTCGGCCGTCCTCGACTGGGGTGAACTCCTCATAGTTTGCCCCATCTCTTGACCCATTGACCGCTCAAATTTATCCATGATTTCACCTCTTTAACCTTGACAAAACGTGCAATTAGTGAATTTCAGCCCAAGCCATAACAGCCTAAACCCGCCCAATGTACCGGATGCTCAAAGGGATGCGCCTCATGGCAATAGCGTTTAATCAGTCGCTCCCCGTTCTTCAAGCGATGCACCGCCTCACGGTCTTGCTGTAGCCGTCGCTGTTCTGACTTGAGATAGGTCTGGAGGGGTTTCGCATAGGCTTGCTGAAACGTCTTCCCCGTCATCTCCCGCATCTCCCGCTGCGCCCGCTGCAACGCCGCCACCCGTGACAAGCCCCCATGACGTTGCTGGTGATACAACCCCGACAACAACGCCGCCGACAAATCATAAATCGACCATTGACTGGCAATCACCCCCCGCGCCCCGGCACAGAGAAAGCCCGTACTCACCGCCACCGGCTCATCCAGGGTACTATCCGGCAGAAACAACCCCGTCTCACAACAGGAGAGATAGACTTCCTCCAACTGCGGAAAGCGCCAAGCCGGAGAAAACAGTTGACTGACCGTAATCGTGCCATCACTGAGTTTTAACCCCGACTCCAGGGGATTATCCCAGCGACTTTGGGCGTGGTGACTGCTGACGAGGTAATTACTGCCCTCCAACAAGCCTCGGTACGCCGTCGTCTTGGCTTGCGCCCCAATCAGCCGCCGTTGCGACTCAATCTCAAACAAGTGCGCCACCGTCATTCCCTCAAAGGAACTAAAGGGCAAATCATCGG
>CAZXWM010000323.1:0-4770 GCA_964644215.1 uncultured Phormidium sp. | reverse complement strand
TTTGCGACGTTATGTTTCTTTTTGGTGGTTAAGTTACGAAGTTGGACGGGAAACGTTACAATTGAAGGCGATAACTTTTATCCCTTTCATGACTTTTGGAATGGCAGACTCAATTACATCTTCAACAGATTTAGGAAATCAAGGACTCTCTGAGACTCTATCGAGTGACTCGCGTGTCAATGAACTTCGCAATTTAGTAGAAAGTTTACATATCGCTGACGAAATTGCGGCAAAGTCCTATTTAGTCAGTAGCTCAGAACTGGCGGCGTTAATTGATATTAACCCCAGTGCTGTCACCAGCCGGGGTGACCATTGGGTCTGGCGTAACTGGGTCGTATCAAGGGTTCGCCGAGAAGGGAACCAAATTCTTTGGCAACTGGAACGGGTGGACTAACTTCCCAAATTAAACGTAGTTATACGGAGACTGAATCAGGAGTAATGCCTCTGATTCAGTTTTTTATGGTTTTTTTAGACCAATTCCGTGAACAGACAACGTCCATCTCAGGGATTTTACTGAACTGTTGAGATTTTGCCCAGAACGGAATTTCAAGACCGGTTAAAAACGGTTTCCCGATCAAGATTTGGGAGATTTTATTGGCGTTGGACTAACCGTTGCCAGGCGGCGATCGCCTCGGATGTCCAAAGCCAATGTTTGCCTAAGTTTGTCGCTTGGAAGCCCTCAGCATCGTCTTGTAAGACCAACATCTGCAAGGCTTGGGCTTGGTCTTGCCGTTCCTGGCGACGGTCTCCGGTGAGTTCCTCTCCCTGGCGATCGTAGGCTAAAGCTAACCCCGCGTAGGCCTGAGTTCTCAACTGTGAGGCGGTCATCCCCCCGAGTTCCTCATCACTGCGGGGGTTGGAACCTTCAAGTTGGGCGATCGCCTGCTGGAATTGACGAATCGCCTCTTGAATGTTGTCCTCAGTGTAATAGACAAACCCCAGAGACAGGGAATAGAGAGGGGTATCGGGCTGCTGACGGGCCGCCGCTTGCCAGAAACGGCGGCTGTCATCGAGACTATAACGTTGATCGCCGGTCTGGATTTTCTGCCAAGCGAGACGGCCCTTGAGAAACAACACCTCCGGGCGATCGAGAGCCTCCGTCGGAATCGCCGCTAAGGCCGTCTCAGCTTGATTGAGGGCATTACGATGACTCGCTAATAACTCCGTCACGAAAGGCAGACCACTCTCGATATTGCCGAGACTGAGTTGTTCAATGGCCTCGGCTGTGACCTCAACACTCGGTCGTTGGGAGTTGTCATTCCTATTCGGTTGTGGGTCGTTGGCGAGAGTCGGTTGCGGGCTGACTGGGGTATCGGGGACGCGATCGCGCAAGCCCCAAATAACACCACCTAACCCGAGGACCAACACCGCCGCCACCCCAGCCAAGACGGGCAGAGGATAGGGGAGGCGTTGCCCCATCTCGTCTCCTCCCGTTTCTTGAGATAACGCTGTGGCTGAAGAATTGGGCGTTTGGGGGGGAGACTGTGGAGGCGGATTAGACCCCGTAGGCGTAGTTTGGGCTGCCCCCGTCAACGGAGGTTGACTCCCTTGGGAGTTTTGCCCCTGCTCCTGGCCCGATGTTCGGAGCAGTTCTTGCACAAACGCCTGATCCTCGGCTGTTCCCGAATCGAGATCCCCCAAAGTTTCTGTACCGCGATCGCGCACCGTCGCGAGATCTCCGCCCTCAAAGGAGTCCATCTCACCGAGAGTATCATCATCGAGGCGATCGCCGAGGGGAGCCGGGGCCGTCTCCTGGTCGGACCAAGCCTCAGGAGGCCGCAACCACAACGGCGGCTCATCGGAGGCGGGACTCTCCTCCCCAATGCGTTGGCTGAGATAACCATCAAACTTGGGATGTAGATAGAGAATCGGCAACGACCAATAGAGTTGATGGGAACTATAGGCCGAAATCAACCCCTGACGGGCGCGACTGACACTGAGATCAATCGAAACCGCTCCACGGGTCAAATTCCGATAAAACAGCCGCGTCAGCGTCAAGGCCACCTCATCGGGGATGCGCTCAGCCATGGCTAACACCGCCGGGATGCCGCGCTTAACCAGAGCCGCCGCCAAATGTCGTTCTCCCGCCTGTTGCGCCCCGCCTGGACTATGAGCGCCGCGACAGGAGTTCAATAACACCAGTTGAATACCATTGTTGGCTAACAGGCCCGCTAAATCGTCGCCACTGAGGGTTTCCGTTAAGCCCGTGCTTTGGTTCACCAGATAAACATTGCCCCCCGTCATCCCGGAGTTACTATGGCCGGCATAGTGAAAGACATGATAATGACCATGTTCTAGGGCTTGAGTGAGTCGGGCGCGATCGGGTTGGCGCAGAATTTCGACTTGGGTGGGAATTTGGGGAAGCGTCCCTTGAGCGTATAGTTGCCGTAACTCCGCTTCGAGTTCTTCAGCTTCGCGGGTTAACGCCAAATTGGCGCGATCGCTCGGGGCGGCGATCGCCATCAACACTCGCAGCGGTTGATGAGGTTCTAAGGGTGTGGCAATAGTCGGAGGTGCTAGGCCATTGGTAGCTGGCTGATAACGCGAAAAGAGGATATTAGTTCCCGTCGCTAGGGGATAATCCCCATCATGTAAGACTTCCCAGGGCAGGCTAGGCAGGCGATTTCCCTTTAACCCTAAGCGCAGTCGTAGCGGTTGCTGATGGTTCTGGGCGATCGCCTGGGCCATCATCCAGCTATCGCGCATATCCCCACAAAACAGGGCATCATATAACTCTTGCCCTAGGCCCACCAAACTCGACAACCTCGGCGAGGGGCTAGTTTGTTGTTGCGTTAACAGGCCCGACACCGGATCATTCATCAATCGCTGGGCTTGCTGCATCCAGCGATCGAGATTCCACACCGTCTGTTCCTCCGCTAGAGGAACACCCGGTTCAACCCGTTCAGTGCGTAGTAAGTATTCATCGACGCCAACGGGGGTTACAGAGACCTGAAATTCCTGAGTCACGATGTCCGCGCTTATGGTGTGCCTTGTTGTCTCTATCTTAGTCCGTTGCCCCGAGGCTATGGCCTGTAGGGTTCCACTCTCCAAGTTGTCGCCTGGGTTTTAATGGCGGCCACTTCTTCGGCGGTGAAGGGTTGCACCTCAAATGTGACTCCAAACGCATCTTGAGCGGCTTGAGTTAGGCGGCTGACGATGCTGTTCATGTCTTTGGGGAGATAACCCCCCAGAGGAGATAATGGCGTCTGCTGGACCCCAAATAACTGGGCTTGTAACACCTGATTGGGGGCAAGTTGCATTGAGCCATGTTGCAGAACCGCTCCCTGACGCCAGAGTTGGGCGCTACCAATGAACTTATATCCCTGTGGGGTGACTAAGTCTGCTGCTGTGGCTGTGGCAAAGCAATGGGGATTCTGGCCCGAGGGGGGGCGATCGCCAAAACTCAACGGAACCCCCAACCGTTGCCATCCCAGTTGTAAAAAGCCACAGAGTTGACGATAGACCGCCTGCCGACGACCTGGCCAGCCGGAAGTGACCAAACTATAGGTTAAATCCCCATCATGTAACACCGCCCGACCTCCTGTGGGTCGCCGCACCCAAGCTAGGGGCTGTCCCTGCCACCTGACCTCGGGCCAATGAAGAGGGTAACGGCGTTGGTGATAGCCCAAGGATAATGTTGGAGATGACCAGGTGTAAAAGCGCAACGTTGGCGGCATCATCCCTTGGCGGTGTTGGTCGAGTAACCACACATCAGCCGCCATGTGAAACCCTCCCGGAGCCTCCAGGAGGGGAATTAGCCGCCAGCAAGCGTCTAATGAGGTCACTTAGGAGGCTCCGAATTTCTCCTGTAAGTCCTCATCATTATCATCGGCGATCGTGGCCACAATCGTAATCGATCGCGAAATTTCACCAGGGTTCAAGTCCGCCACCGTCCGCGATGACAACACCACCACCTGATCATCAACGATCGCAAACCGCGACTCAAAGGTGCTTCCCCAGTTCATTTGCAACAAGTGACGCATCAAACCGGGTTCATCCGTCGCCGGTAGCTTCAACACCGGAGACCAAACCGTCAACAGATCCTCTTCCGTCTCTCCTGTCAGTTGCACAAAGACCTCAACACTACCATATTTGAACTTCCAAGCATAGGAGTCATCACTATGACCCACCATGGCTTTTTGGTCTTGGGCCAAGCTCGAAATCACTGTTTCAATTTCCTGGGGATAGTTCACCACATCATTATCTCCGCTCCAGTCATCGGTGGCGATATTGTCCTGCATTGTCTCTTGTTCTGTGGTCACGGGAAGTACCTTACAATCTCAGTTGCCAAATCCACTCTATCGCTTATTTTTAAGAATTGACCAGGGAGTTGGGGGTTGTCCCCGCCTCCCTGTCAAAATTTGCCCTAAGCTGGCTTGTGGGCCACCCAGTATTTACTCATGAAGTGCAGTTGCGTGGCAATCTCCACAAACCCGGCACCTTCAAGCCGTGCGGTCATATCATCTTCACTGTAACTGCGGTGATAGGGTTCGTGAAAGGTGGTCTGGAAGTTATGGAGTAGGGGATTGAGTTCGGGTTCGTCATCGTTTTGAATCGAATCGCAAATGATGAAGGTTCCCCCCGGTTTGAGGACTCGAAAACATTGGTCAATCACGTTCTGACGCGCGGGACCTGGGAGTTCATGGAAGCTGAAGACGCAGGACACCCCATGGAACTGTTCATCGCGGTAGGGGAGATCTTCGGCGTTGGCTTGGCACAGTTGGGGGAGTTCGCCGGGGAGTTCTGACAGCAGTTGATTGGCTTTACGCA
>CAZXWM010000322.1:0-4771 GCA_964644215.1 uncultured Phormidium sp. | reverse complement strand
CCTTGTGGTTGCCCTCTTCGTAGGGGCGTACCTTTATGGTCGCCCTCTTCTGGCAAGAGGGGGAAACCACCGCGCCTGGTGGGATTAGGGGTGGGTTATGCCCCTACAAACCCGAACACACCACGGGGATTAGTTCAGCCAGGGAGCTTTGATGTACTTCCAAACGGGGGTGTTGACTCGTAAGTCCACATCCTTGGCAAAGTTGACTGCACCCCGGAACCCGGCAAAGGGTCCACCGTAGTCGTAGTTGTGTAGTTGTTTGCAGGGAATGCCCAACTTCTCAATCACGTACTTGTCTTTAATCCCAGACCCAATCAAATCCGGTTTAAAGCGTTCAATCAGCACATCGAGTTCATGGTGGGAGATGTTGTCCACCACCAGAGTGCCTTCACCCATATCGGGCATCATACCTTTGTAGTCCTTGAGGGTTTTGTTTTCCTCCATTTTGGCAAAGGCTTCTTCCGAAAACGGGCGCTTATACCGTTCGGGATCTTGCTTGACGTGGATTTCTTCAATGTTGCGGCTGTCAGCATCAACTTTCAGGTTCGGCAAGATATCACGACCTTCATAATCATCCCGGTGAGCGAACTCATAGCCAGCGACGATCGTTTTCATGCCCAAATCAGCAAACAGTCCCTGATAGTGGTGCGCCCGAGAGCCACCCACAAATAGGAAGACGGTCTTTCCAGTCAGCCGTTCACGATAGGTCGCCAGTTGGGCCTCAGTTTCGGCCATCTCTTCGGCGATGACGGTTTCAATGCGCTCCGTGAGTTTCGGGTCGTCGAAGACTTCGGCAATCTTGCGTAAACTCTTGGCAAAGGAATTGACACCAATGAAGTTGACCTTAATCCAGGGAATCCCGAATTTGGTTTCCATCATCTCTGAAACGTAGTTGATGGAGCGATGGCACATGACCAAGTTCAACTTCGCTAAATGAGAGTGGGTCGTCTCATCATAGGAGCCATCACCACTGAACTTGCTGATGACCTCGATGCCGCATTTCTCAAGAACGCGCTCGATTTCCCAGGTGTCGCCGCCAATGTTATACTCACCCATCAGGTTGACGCTGTAGCCTTCGGCTTCTTCAGCCGCTTCGTCGGTTCCCACCCAGTTTTTCATGATGCCATTGTTGGCAATGTGGTGTCCGGCGGATTGGCTAACGCCTTTATAGCCTTCACAGTTAAAGGCAACAATGCTGATGCCGAGTTTCTCGGACATTTCCCGAGAGACGCCTTGAATGTCATCGCCAATCAGTCCTACCGGACAGGTGGAGTGAACGGTAATCGCTGGGGGTTGGAAGATGTCATAGGCTTCCTGAATCGCCTGGCGGAGTTTGGTCATACCACCAAAGACGATGTCATGTTCCGTCAAGTCGGTAGTAAAGCAGTAGTTGACGAAGTTACGGCCATTGGCGCGAGCCCGGAATTGGTTGCGGCGAATTAGCCAGGAATAATAGGAACAACCCACGGGACCATGGACAATATGAACCACATCGCCAATGGGACCGACAACCACCCCTTTACAACCCGCAAAGGCGCAACCCCGTTGGGTGATAATGCCCGGCGTGGTGCGGACGTTGGCATCAATGCTTTGTCCAGGGTCATTGGGGTCACGGGTAACAATATGTTTGGCCCGTTTTTTGGCAACTTTGGCCGGATAGGCCTCAACAATGTCTTTAACAGCGGTCTGGGTCGTGGTTTTGTCAATGGGAGAGGGAGCGTCCATCACCTCTTGAGAGGTTTGGGCAATTTGGCGTTCCAAATCGGTTTGGGTGCGTGGTGTATCAGTCATAGGAGTGTTCCTCTGTTAACCAGTCATTTCATCAAGGGCAACTCGTCCGGTTTCTCCGGTGCGGACGCGAACCGTCTCAGTCACCGGGAGGACGAAGATTTTGCCATCACCGGGATTTCGGGTTTGATTCGTGCGAATGAGGGTGGTGACAACCGGCTCAACTTGTTCGTCGGAAACGATAATGCTGAGAAGGCGTTTGGGAATCAGTCGGGGAATCCGTCCTAGGAGGGGGAGGACTTCGGTAGCATACTCGGGATTCTGATTGAGGGCTTCGACGGCTTCGGCTTCGATGGCCTGTCGCCCTCGTCCGGTCACTTTAACCGCATTGAATCCAGGAAATCCGGCATCCACGAGCGCCTGTTTGGTGCGCCCGATTTGGTTCATGCGAATTACGGCTAAAACTTCTTTCATGGGTCTGTTTCGCGTTCTGACGCGACCTCACAGTTAGGGAAGACAAGGAGAAAGGGTTAGACGGTGACGGTGGTTTTCACGTCAGCGGCTTCCTTGATTCCGGTACTGATGGTGTACATTTCCTCGACGGGGCTGACGAAGATTTTGCCGTCGCCGTAAGCGCCCTCAGTTCCCGTGCGAGCGGCATCGAGGATAACGCCAATAACGGCGTTTTTGTGGCGTTCGTCAATGACGAGAATCAACAGTTCTTTGGGGAGTTCATCGTAAACTACGTTGCCGATTTTTAGTCCCCGCTGTTTACCCCGTCCAAAAACATCAATTTTGGTGACGGCGGGATATCCAGCATCGAGCAAGGCTTGCAAGACATCGGGAGTCTTTTCGGGGCGCACGATCGCCCGTATCATAATGTTAGTCATGATCAGCACTAAGCAATGAACAATAAAAGGGGGGAAATAGTCCCCCCAGGGATTTTGGGGGATGAACGTTGCACAGCCAAAGCCGCAGCCTTAGACAGTGGCGTAGAGTCCGAATTCCATGAGCAGGCCTTCTAACTCTTCGTTGGGTAGAGGCGTTGGAACTACCTGATTCGTGTTTTCATCAATCGCCCGCGCCAAGTTACGATAATGGTCAGCCTGTTCAGATTCAGGGGCATACTCAATCACCGTCTGGCGGTGCAGTTCGGCGTGTTGAACAATGTTGTCCCGGGGCATGAAGTAAATCATTTGCGTTCCCAGGGATTGGGCCAAAGCCGAGATTAACTCGTCTTCACGGTCCACATTACGGGAGTTACAAATCAAACCACCGAGACGCACACCACCGCTTCCTGCGTATTTCTGAATCCCCCGGCAGATGTTGTTGGCGGCATACATTGCCATCATTTCGCCGGAGGTGACGATGTAGATTTCTTGGGCTTTTCCTTCCCGAATCGGCATGGCAAAGCCACCACAAACCACGTCTCCTAAGACATCGTAGAAGGCGTAGTCGAGTCCGACTTCTTCATCGTACGCACCGAGTTGTTCGAGCATACTAATGGAGGTGATAATCCCCCGTCCAGCACAGCCAACACCGGGTTCAGGACCGCCGGATTCCACACAGAGGGTTTTGCCAAACCCTTCTTTGCGGATATCGTCGAGTTCGACTTCGTCTCCTTCTTCCCGCAGGCTATCTAGCACGGTTTTCTGGTGCAAGCCTCCGAGAAGGAGACGGGTGGAGTCGGCCTTAGGGTCGCAACCGACAACCATAATTTTGCGACCGAGTTCGACTAAACCTGCCAGGGTGTTCTGGGTGGTGGTGGATTTGCCGATTCCGCCTTTTCCGTAAACAGCAATCTTACGCATGATTCAACCTCGTATTTTTAGAATCTAAAGTTCTGTTTTTGGGTCAGAATGGCGCTTGAGCTTGAGGAGAGTTAGAAGGTTCTACTCATTTTAGGCGCTCGTTCTGTTCACGATGATTTGGGTAGCAGAGGTTGTTCTGATTTCGGACTAGAATAATCTCTGTTGTTCCTTTTTTCATCTGAATCTACTATAGATGTTATTTCGGGGTAAGACTGTAGCATTTACTGCAAAATCTAGGTTTTATTTGTTGTTCTTTAATGCGTATCTTGAAGTATTTGTAACAGTTTAATTCTTTCTTAACAAAAAAACGGATAAACTCATACCATTTTCCTAAAATCATGCTACAGATAGTCCTTTCCATCGTTCCTACGCTCTGCGTAGGGACGCACCGGGTGGACGCTCTGCGTCGAGTCATCGAACACAGGTTGCAGAGCGCCCCAACTCCCGTTCCCACGCAGAGCGTAGGAACGATAAGACGGGGTAATTTGATGTTTTCATCAATAGCAGCATTATTGAAAAATGGTATCATTTTTTTGAAACTTTAAAAACACAAAAAAACTGTAGAGCGCACAGACAACTCTACAGCAATCTCTAGGATTCAATTTTTAAATGATGTCTCGATGAGGCGGTCACTCTTAGACATCCAGGGTTTCTAGGACTAAATCTGGGGCAACGCGATCGCGGAGGGTGCGTTCAATAAACCCTTTGAGGGTGAGGCGAGAACTGGCACATTGCCCACAAGCCCCTTGCAACGAAACATAGACTAAATTGCCATCGACATCATAGAGATCCACATCCCCGCCATCTTCAATTAAAACGGGACGAATCTCCTGATTTAACACCGACTGAATTAAGGCAATTTTCTCTAAGTTAGTCAACTTAGGCATGGTGGGCGGTTCGGTTAATTGGGTAGGGGCAGCTTCCTGAACCGTTGGAGAGGCATGGGTTGTCGTGGGAGTCTCATAGACTTCTGCCACGAGATCATCGAGTTCCGCTAAACAGGACCCGCAACCGCCCCCAGCTTTAATGTAGTTCGTCACATCTTCGGCGGTGGTGAGATGATTATCGCGAATCACTCGTTTAATGCGAGTTTCAGTGACGCCAAAGCATTGACAGATGAGGGGAGATTCATCGTCGTCATCATCAATTGCTACTGGCACACCGTGATAATTGGCAATAGCAGCTTCCAAGGCTTCCTGTCCCATGACGGAACAGTGCATCTTCTCCTGGGG
>CAZXWM010000321.1:1709-4818 GCA_964644215.1 uncultured Phormidium sp. | reverse complement strand
ATGTCTACGCCAACGAAGTCTTCATCTCCGTCTTCAAACAAAGTGGCCTCGTCTGTCGCCTAGCCTCCGAGGAGATGGAAAAACCCTACTACATCCCTGAAAACTGTCCCATTGGCCGCTATACCCTCGTCTACGACCCCATTGACGGATCTTCTAACATTGATGCTAACCTCAATGTCGGCTCAATCTTCGCGATTCGTCAACAAGAAGGGAACGACGAAAGCGGAGAAGCCTTAGACTTACTGCAATCGGGCCATAAACAACTGGCCGCCGGCTATATCCTCTATGGTCCGAGTACCGTCCTAGTCTACTCTATCGGGACTGGCGTTCACTCGTTCACCCTCGATCCCACCCTCGGCGAATTTATCCTTTGGCAAGAAAACATCCAAGTTCCCGAACATGGTTCCGTCTATAGTGTTAACGAGGGCAACTTCTGGCAATGGGACGACTCGATGCGAGATTACATTCGCTATGTCCATCGTCATGAAGGCTACACGGGACGCTACAGTGGCGCTTTAGTGGGAGACTTCCACCGTATCTTGCTGCAAGGCGGCGTCTTCCTCTATCCCGGAACCGTGAAGAAACCCGAAGGGAAATTGCGACTTCTCTATGAGTCTGCACCTTTGGCCTTCTTGATGGAACAAGCCGGCGGACAAGCCAGTACCGGATTACAAAAAATCATGGATGTGGTTCCCGAGAAACTCCACCAACGAACCCCTCTGGTGATTGGTAGTCCTGAAGATGTGGCCCTAGTCGAGTCGTTTATCCAAGAAGGAACGCGCGGCGATCGCCACTAACCCTCCCAAACGTCAGGAAACCCTGAATCTTCTCCGATGACAAGTGTTGACAAGCCTGAGTCCTCAATTGTCAACTAATGTCAACTAAGCACTATCACCCTACCCATCATCACAGTTAAAGCTTCTATGGTCGCTATCCAAGACAATCCCCTGCGCGTTGGCCTGCAACAAGATCGCATTCCTGAACCGCAAATTCTGATTATCTTCGGTGCATCAGGGGATTTAACCCAGCGTAAGCTGGTTCCCGCTATCTATCAGATGCACCTCGAACGTCGTTTACCCCCAGAACTCACCATCGTGGGAGTCTCACGCCGGGACTGGAGTCACGACTATTTCCGAGATCATTGTCGTCAGGGTGTCGATGAATTTGGCGGCGGTTTACAATCCGATGAGATTTGGAACAGTTTTGCCCAAGGTCTATTCTATTGTCCTGGCAACATCGACAATTCCCAAGATTACCAAGATCTAAAAACCTTCCTCAGCGAACTCGATGAAACACGAGGAACACGGGGAAATCGAGTCTTCTACCTCTCGGTGGCCCCGCGCTTTTTTGGCGAAGCCACCCAACAACTTGGGGATGCAGGAATGTTGGAAGACCCCACGAAACAACGATTGGTGATTGAGAAACCCTTTGGCCGGGATTTAGCCTCGGCTCAATTTCTCAATCAGGTCGTCCAATCGGTTTGTGACGAGAAACAAGTCTATCGCATTGACCATTATCTTGGCAAAGAAACAGTCCAAAACCTGTTAGTGTTCCGCTTCGCGAATGCCATTTTTGAACCGCTTTGGAATCGGCAATTTGTGGATCATGTGCAAATCACTGTAGCTGAACGGGTGGGACTCGAAGGACGGGCGGGGTATTATGAAACCGCTGGGGCGTTGCGAGATATGGTGCAGAACCATTTGATGCAGTTATTCAGCCTCACGGCGATGGAAGCCCCCAATTCCTTAGATGCGGACAGCATTCGCAATGAGAAAGTTAAGGTGGTTCAAGCCACCCGATTAGCGGATACTGAACATCTGGATAATGCGGCGGTTCGGGGACAATATACGAAAGGCTGGATGGATGGCAAAACCATTCCCGCCTATCGTGATGAAGATGGGGCTGATCCTGAATCGACGACACCGACTTATGCGGCTTTGAAGTTGAATATCGACAATTGGCGTTGGAAAGGGGTTCCCTTCTATTTACGAACTGGGAAACGGATGCCGAAAAAAGTCTCGGAAATTGCTATTCAGTTTAAGGATGTGCCATTTCTGATGTTCCAATCGGCGGCGAAACAAGCCAATCCCAATGTGTTGGTGATGCGGATTCAGCCGAATGAAGGGATTAGTATGCGCTTTGAGGTGAAAACGCCGGGAACCTCGTTGCGGACGCGATCGGTGAATATGGATTTCCGCTATGATGCGGCTTTTGGTAAACCCAGTGCCGATGCTTACAGTCGCTTGCTGATTGATTGTATGTTGGCTGATCAGACGCTGTTTACTCGTGGTGATGAGGTGGAAGCCTCCTGGCGGGTGTTAACCCCTGTTTTGGAAGTCTGGGATGCACCCGCACCGGCGGATTCGATTCCCCTCTATGAAGCTGGAACTTGGGAACCCGTCGAAGCGGAATTGTTATTGAATCGAGACAATCGTCGCTGGCGGCGTTTATAACCTCGAATCGCGGCTGGTGCATCGGTTTGACGGGTTCACGATGAGAACCTGGCCGACTAATCTAGTCGAGTTGCGTCAAAATCAAGGTGGTATTGCCTTGTTGCACGTTTGGTTTGCCCGTTTAGTTTGCACGTTTAGGGAGATGATTGATTATGAGTACTAGCACACCTGTGGTTGCGTTACAGAAACCCAAGGATATTTCCTTGGGGGAGATTGAGGCCGAACTCAGTCAGATTTGGTTGGGACAGAGTAAGGGTCAAGGGGTTCCTCTGGCGAGTCGCGCCTCAACGTTTAGTATGGTGGTCTATGAACCCGAGGAGTTCCAACAGTTGTTGGCGGGGTTGGGGTTTTATGATTGCCCCATTGATGGTGTTAATGGGGAAGAAGCCCGCCAAGCCATCGAAGCGGCGCAGAAACGGTATGATCTCAAGGTGACGGGACATATGAATGCGCCCACCCTGCGCCAGTTACGGGAGGAGTTCAACAAGTTGTCTCCCGAAGACCAGCAGTATGACAATTTGGATGCGCGAGGATTTCAGATTAGTGAGGCGATCGCCGCCGCCAATCCTTGCCGCATTATCACCATCTGTCCCACGTTTGGCATTGAAGACAAGGGCGTGACGGCCCAAGTCTCGGCCTATTGCCCGCTTCAGCGT
>CAZXWM010000321.1:0-1699 GCA_964644215.1 uncultured Phormidium sp. | reverse complement strand
GTCTGTTGCGAGTACATCACCCTGCGCGGTACAAAGGAAGCCCTCAATCGGGTGGGGGATTTGGTCACCTCTCTGATGGTTCCAGAGTTACCCCGGTTTGTTTGGTGGAAAGCCACTCCGAACCCGGAACAGGAGTTGTTCGCCTCCCTGGCTACCGCCAGCAACTGTACGGTGGTCGATTCGAGTTATTTCAGTGATCCGCGATCGGAATTGCTGAAAATGCAGGAGTTGGTCCAACAAGAAATCTATATTGCTGACCTCAACTGGCATCGTCTCTCGGCTTGGCAAGAGTTAACCGCCGCCGCCTTCGATCCTCCTGAACGGCGGATGTCCCTAGGAGAAATCGACAGCATCACCATTGATTATGAGAAGGGCAACGACTCTCAGGCGTTGCTGTTCCTGGGTTGGTTTGCTAGTCGCCTCGGCTGGAAACCTATCTCTTATTCTGTGGAGTCGGGGGATTATGAGATTACTCATGTTAAGTTCGAGGGAGAGTGCGATCGCGAAATCCTGGCGGAGTTAGCTGGGGTTCCTATCGCTGATACCGGCGAAATTCCCGGAGATTTAATCGCCCTGCGCCTCAATTCCTCGAATCCTGATGCTGACTGTTGCACGATTCTCTGTTCGGAAACCACTGGCTGTATGCGCATGGAAGCTGGGGGAAGTGCCCAATCCTGTCGCACGGAACAGGTCACGGCTCTCTCCGACCAGAAGGCTGAGTCCTTAATGGCTCAGCAACTGCAACGCTGGGGACATGATGTCTTGTATGAGGAAAGTCTTGGGGTTACCGCACAACTGTTAGGTTTCGCGTCTTAATTTCGTTGGCATGGATGGGGAATTTTGTCAAGTTGACCGCATTTTTTGGTAAAGTTGTGTAAAGAACAAACCCCATCGTGAGCGCCGAACTGGCGAGGGATGGAGAGAAATTTGCTCCCCTCCCTCTCTCGATTGTTACCGACAACCTCTCTTCTGGCCGCGATGGTTGTTGATGCTCTTAAGTCTTTCTAGGCAAAGGTTTTGGAGGATAGAACAAGTCCCTAATTGGGCCAAGATTTGGCGTTGAGTCGGCAACGGTCTCTCGCAAACTCCCTAATTTTGCACACAAGTAGATCAGTGTGAAAATCCTAGCAAATCCCTGAAACCCTGTCAAATCCGTTCTTTTATTAGGAATTATTCCTATTTACCCCTTGACAATTAAGTTTTGTAACAAGCAGCAAATTTTAAAGATTAAAAGTAAAACTAATTTTAGATTAGTTTCGCTTATCAAAATCCCGAAAGACCCCCAGTAAGGGGAAAATTTGGTCGTTGACCCCATCTAGGGCTAAACTTGGAGACGATTGTAACCCGTACAGCTAACCCTTTATCCCGTCTCCAACGTGAGTGTAGCAACCCAACCTCAAGAAACCATTGCCGCCCACGGTGGCACTCTAATAAATCGCCTGGCCACCGCTGAGCAGAAACAGGAGTTTCTCGCCCAAGCCGATGACCTGCCTCGGGTGACGATGGACGATCGCACCTTCTCGGACTTGGCCCTGATTGCTATTGGTGGCTTTAGTCCCCTGACCGGCTTCATGGCCGAAGCCGACTATCAGCGGGTCGTCCAGGAAATGCGCCTAGCTAACGGCCTACCCTGGTCGGTTCCCATTACTCTCAGTGTCAGTGAAGAGGTGGCCAACGGGTTGAACGTGGGCGATCGCCT
>CAZXWM010000320.1:2595-4828 GCA_964644215.1 uncultured Phormidium sp. | reverse complement strand
GCAGCCTACTCCTGACAGCAGAACGCCCACATCCGCCTGATGGATGACCAAGTTTACAAAAATCCGCCGCAAACGAAGCATCCAACCGCTTCCTATAGAGCTTACATTGAAAGTAAATACGCCGTTCGTTCAACATTCCCCAGCCATCAACTCCCCCATCGGCTCCCACCTTTCCTGGCTCCAATCCTAGACGCCGGGCAAACCGTCGCCCCAAATCCTGCTTCACGGCTGAATTAGAATTGAGAATCCCGGTGACTAAGGCATTGATTTCCAAAAAATCCATCGTGATTGAGATTAGTTGTGTTCATCCAGGAGTTGAGTGGCTTTCTCAACCAGTTGATAATAAAGGAGGGTAACTCCTAAATAGACAGACTCTCCGGGACTTTCCCTCATATTTAGTGCATTCAGTTTTTGGGAGATGCTAGCCGTTAACTCCAGCTTCATGCTATATCTCCCTTCCTTTCTCGGATTACCCTCAATTTCTCCCAGTTCTTTCAATTCTCTTAAATAGTCATTTTTATACCTTGCTTTCCAGTTTTCCCACTTCGGGATTTTGGGGGTATGAGAGTCAGCAGGAGAATGCTTTTGTCCAGAGTCAAGATCCTGCCGCATTTCATGGTCTATAAAGCTTAAGTAATGAATAGCCCGACGGGAAATTTCCTCTGTATTCATTCTTAAAGCAGTTGCAATTTCCTGCAATTTCTTGACTTCGGTTTCAGTTAAAATACAGGTAACTACATCCGATTCTTCTGCTTTTTTTGCATTAAATTTTTCGTACCCTTCCCGAATAGGATAATCCACCATAAATTCACTTCCCGAATCACCTATGTTACTACTCATAACTGATACATCATCCTCTCTAATGTAAGGTTTGCGGATATCTGATATTAATTATAATTGGACAAGAGCTATTTTGCCAACTTAGTTAATTCATTTTGCATAGCCCATCAACGAGTGAGTAGTGCATCAAAGTAATTATATAAATCGTAGTTATATAAATCTGGATCTTGATTTTCATTAGACCAAATATATCTATAGTCACTGTAAACTGCTTTTTGCATTTCTTCTTGTAGATTTGGAAAGGCAGGGGCCAGTCGAAAGTCGTTAGGCCTGTTTGTCGGCTCTATACGCTCCACGACTTTCTTGACAGAATATTCTGATACACCTAGAGGAACTACAATCACCCTAGGATTAACTCCTGTATTTTTAGCCAGGTTTGAAAATACTTGTAATGTTCGAGGCAAGTTCCGAAGTGCCTTTATTTCTTGGGAGGTATTTATGGGAACCAAAACTAAATCGGGATGCTCTCCTAGAATAATCTCAACAGTGTTACTTAAGGGTGTATCTATATCCAAAATAGCATGATTGTGCTCACCCAGTTCGACTTCTGGGATACGAGTTTTATTTGGGTTCCATAAAATAGTATGATTTTGAATGGGACGAGAGTCCATATTTTGATTGGGGATCACGCCACGGGTGAAAAACTGCCATAAGTCGGCTTGATCATCACAGTCAACCATTAGCACGCTCTTACCTTGGTCAATCAAAATACCCGCAGCATGAGCAGCAAGGGTTGTTTTCCCGACCCCACCATCGTTGTGAGTACACAAAATCCTCTTGAACTTGTCTTCCAATTCCTGTTAACCCATTTAATGTTACAACTTTAGCTCAAATGATACCACTTCAAGCATTGAGAACGCCAACAGTCAACTTGAAGATGTCCATCGTGAGAAATAGATTGAGGACATTGAAACGGGTTTAGAACCACTTAACCCCAAAAACACAGCAAAAATTGAGGGAATAGAGGCACAATCCCCTATTCCCGAAAATTCCTAGCCCAACGCCTCCGTTAACTGCAATTTCGCCGCCTCCAAAGCCGCCGGTAACTGACTCGCATCCCGTCCCCCCGCTTGGGCGAGATTAGGACGACCGCCACCACCACCGCCGCAGAGTTTGGCAATACCACCGATGAACTTGCCCGCTTGCACTCCCTTGTGGTTCACCGCTGGACTGAAGGCCGCTACTAAACTGACTTTCCCCTCACTGGGAATCCCCCCTAACACCACCGCCGCGTCACCGAGTTTCTGTTGTAACCGTTCGGCGGCGGTTTGTAGGGACTTGCTGTCGGCGGTTCCCAGATTGGCCACAAGAACCTTGAACTCGCCCACGGTTTCCGCTTGTGAGAGGAGTTGGTCCGATTTTGCCACCGCCAGTTCCGCGTTGAGGGCGGCTA
>CAZXWM010000320.1:0-2585 GCA_964644215.1 uncultured Phormidium sp. | reverse complement strand
GCTTTGAGTTCCTCTTGCAGACTGGTGACACGATCGCCGACTTCCTCCGGCTTCACCTTAAAGCGATCGCATAACTCCTTGACAACCCCATCGCGGCTATTGAGATAATCCAACACCGCCGGACCCGACACCGCCTCAATACGCCGCACCCCCGAGGAAATCCCCGATTCGGAGATAATCTTAAACGCGCCAATCTCCGCCGTATTACTGACATGAGTGCCACCGCAGAGTTCCATAGACACCCCAGGGAAGTCAATCACCCGCACCACATCGGCGTACTTCTCGCCAAACATGGCCACAGCCCCCTTACGTTTGGCATCCTCTAAAGGCATTTCCGCCACTTGCGCCCCATGGGCTTCAGCAACCCAAGTATTGACTAAATCTTCGACTTGCTGCACATCCTCCGGGGTGAGGGCGCGGGGACAGTTGAAATCGAAGCGGAGGCGGTCAAAAGCGACAAGAGACCCCGCTTGGGATACCGACTCATCCACCAGTTGTTTGAGGGCGGCTTGCAGCAGGTGGGTGGCGCTATGGTTGGCTTGGGCGCGACGACGACAGGCCCGGTCGATTTGGGCCGTCACCGTATCCCCTAAATTCAGGGTTCCCCGTTCAACCCGTCCAAAGTGGATGAAGATGTTGCCTTCTTTCTTCACATCCTCAATGCGAACCACAAGGGTTTCCCCGGAGAGATAACCGCGATCGCCGATTTGCCCCCCAGACTCGGCATAGAAGGGGGTGCGATCGAGAACCACTTGCACCGTTTCCCCAGCCTGGGCCGACTCCACCCGATGACCCTCGACTAAAACTGCCGTCACTTGAACATTAGCTTGATTGTCGCTGTAGCCTAAAAACGCCGTCGGCTGGAGATGTTCGGCTAATTCATCTAAACTGCCCTGAACCGTCAAATCAATGGTCTCATGGGCGGCCCGGGCGCGGTCGCGTTGCCGTTCCATCTCCACCTCAAAGCCATCAATATCGACCCCAATCCCCTGTTCCTCAGCAATTTCTTGGGTCAACTCCAGGGGGAACCCATAGGTGTCATACAGTGTAAAGGCATCTTCCCCAGAAATCTGTTGCGGGTTAGTCTCCAGAATCTCCCCGAGGAGTTTTTCGCCCCGTTCCAAGGTTTTCAGGAATTGGGCTTCTTCGCGAGATAACTCACGGTTAATCAACTCCTGCTGTTCCCGCAAATTGGCATAAGCCGCTTCCGAAACCTCAATTGCCGTTTCAGCAACTTGAGTAATAAACGCGCCCTCAATGCCAATCAAACGACCATGACGCACCACCCGGCGAATCAGACGACGCAAGACATAGCCCCGGCCCATATTCGAGGCGCGCACCCCATCGGCAATTAGATGGACGACGGCGCGAACATGATCGCCGATGACTTTCAGGGAAACCTGGGTTTTGGCATCCGCCTTGTCATAGGGAAGCTGGGCGATCGCCGCCGCTCGTTGGATAATGGGGAAAATCAGGTCTGTTTCGTAGTTGTTGGGAACCCTTTGCAGCACTTGGGCCATGCGTTCGAGTCCCATCCCGGTATCAATGTTTTTGTTTTGTAGGGGGGTGAGGCTACCGTCGCTGTCCCGGTTGAACTGCATAAAGACCAGGTTATACAGTTCGATGAAGCGGCTATCGTCTTCTAAATCAATGTCATCATCGCCGCGTTCGGGGTGGAAGTCATAGTAAATCTCCGAACAAGGACCACAGGGGCCGGTGGGGCCGGATTTCCAGAAGTTGTCCTCTTCCCCCATCCGCTGAATACGATGTTTGGCAATACCGATGTTTTTATGCCAAATGTCGAAGGCTTCGTCATCTTCCCGGAAGACGCTGACGATGAGGCGTTCTGGGGGTAAGCCATAAACGTCGGTCATCAGTTCCCATCCCCAGGCGATCGCCTCGGGTTTAAAGTAATCCCCAAAGCTGAAGTTCCCCAACATCTCGAAAAATGTATGATGTCGCGCCGTTCGGCCCACATTTTCGATGTCGTTGGTGCGGATACATTTCTGGGACGTGGTGGCGCGAGGATAGTCCCGTTCCCGCTGGCCGAGGAAGATGGGTTTGAAGGGTAGCATCCCGGCGATGGTTAGCAGAACGGTGGGGTCTTCGGGAACCAGTGAGGCGCTGGGGAGGCGTTGGTGTTGACGCGCCTCGAAGAATTGTAGGAATTTTTCGCGGATTTGGCGACCACTTAGGAACTCGGGGGTGAAAGACATCGTGGGTTAGACTGCGGTGAACGGTTAGCAAGGGGGATTTTACCCTGTCCTTTGTATTCTATTGTAGGGTTCTATGGAAGCTTGGGGTCTGGTTAGGGCCGGGGATGATTGAGGTGGTAGGCGCGATCGCGTCTAACTCTGCGGCTTGGTTACAAGTTGACCTCCAGTGGGAGAATTGGCCTAGGGGCTTCACGGTATCAGTCGTCTCTAGGGTATTCGTACTTTATCCCTAATTGAAATACATTGATGATGGTTCACATTACGAGCAAATGTCTGTCCACTGGAGTCAGTCTCATGGCTTTGGCCTTAATCACCGGTTGCGCCATCGAGACTCCCACTCAGACCTCGGAGGACCAACCCCAGGAGAGT
>CAZXWM010000319.1:0-4833 GCA_964644215.1 uncultured Phormidium sp. | reverse complement strand
ATAAAAACTTGATTCTTCTTGTTCGGTTTCTTTTATCAGTACATAAGTTTTTGCACTGATATAAATTGTATTTTGGTTAATACAGATCTTGGCGATTTCATGAAGAACCTTAGCTAGAAGCTTGAGTGCGAACCGCTCCTCTGGACTCAATTCTAAGCTATCTACAAACTTAGACCATATCGTTTCATCATCTTCTGGTATGAAATTTTGAATCCCATTAACTAGGCGATCAAACTTTCTAGAACTCAGAAACTTTAAGATTTTAGAAGCAATTTGGAGATATTCCCCAATAAGCTTAATATTCAAACTAAGAGGAGCGTGAGATGATCGCGAAGCCCTTGCTGTTACATTATAATAATCCGCAATCTCTGTATCAACCGTTAACACCCCCTCAGCGTTAAATTCACCCGCCAGTGAATCCCACTCCACCGCTATGTCTTTTACTGGCTGGTCAAACTGGTCAAATCCAAAAACTTCAAACTGCTGTTGTTCTCTCGGATAAAGTTCGACTACGGTTTTAGGTTGAATTTCTAAACGAGTCAGAACCGGAAGCTGTTCGATGGATAACTGAGTGAATAACTCAGTGGGAAACTCGCGGAACGTTGCATATACTTTTACAAAACGCTGGTGGCGACCCCATTGAAAGTGAAACAGACCACGGTGGTTGATGTATCCACCCACATCGCAGTTCCAGCTTACGTCTTGGGGGCTAATTGGTCGTCGGTTTCCTGCTGTGTCGAAACCGACGACTTGAAGCGAAACCTGTTCTTCCGGTTTGAGTTTCACTAATTTTGGCTCAATTTCAATCCGCTCAATCTTGGTCTGAGTTGGAGGCTGAGTAGGTTCTTCCGGTTCGCGTTGCCCCGACTTTTGCTCAACCTCAGTCGGCTCAATCTTGGACTGAGTTGGAGGCTGAGTAGGTTCTTCCGGTTCGCGTTGCCCCAAGTCTGGCTCAACTTCAGTCGGCTCAATCTTGGGAGGGCGAGGTGGTTCGATAACACCTACCTCTAAAATATCTTTTTTACCCAGACACTCGACTCTAACCGTGGCGTTTTGGCTTCCGCCGGTTAGTACTCCTTTGACATCGACCGTTGCATCTCCCCGAATGACTTTCCAAACACGCTTTTTCTGATTCAAATCGAACGCATCGCCGTTTTGATCGCATCCGCGTACCGTCAACTTTTGCGTTTGACCGGGACGTAACTTTAGCGAACTTGGCGAGATTTGTAGGCGAGATAGTTTTCTTTTTGATGCCAGTTGAACATAAATTCTAGCAGAAACGGAATCTTGTTTAACTGAGATCGTGGCTCGATCTTTAGGTTTTTTAGGTGTTACTATTGCTGTAGAATCGCCCCATCTAATTTTACCTCCATCAAATTTCCATTTAAGATTGCAACAAGTAAAAGGCTGACCGTGTTGGTTGATTCCACGAGCCTTAAAATGGTAGGTTTCACCACAGTATAAGATTTCAGTCTTAGGCTCGATAACAAGATATTTTAGTTTAGGTTGTTCCAGTTTTTTGACAGTAGCCGTGTCAAATATATTTGTATTTTTGACACTAGCAGTAACTGTAAAATCACCGGATTGTTTGGGAACTGTATAATTTCCGTTCTCAATATCTCCCTCTGTAGCTTGCCAGATTATCTGATCCTCATTAAGTGGAAACGGCTCATTGTATTGATCTAAAGCCTGCCATGAAAACTGAATATATTTTGTTTTACTTGATTTTGTATTAATACATTCATTTTTCGGGTTAATTTTAAATGTTTTGAGGATTGGCCGCCGCAAAATCGAGAAGGTTATCTTAGCTTGTTCGGTGCCAGAATGAGCAGTTAATGTATAAGTACCCTCGGGCTTATTGGTTATTAATTTATTATCAAAGATATATTCTTGGGGTTCCCATTGATAGTTTTTCACTTCAATTTGCTTTTTGCTGCGATCGTATCCGACTAATTCGATTTGGACAGATTCGCCCTGCTTGAATTCAAGGTTTTCATCAGTTAAAACCTTTGAATTAGCAAGTTTTACCTGAATTTCAATTGATTCTGGCTTCGGAGGAGTTGCCCCTTCAAATTCATATTTTAATTGTTTATTAGGAGTTTTCCAAGCTCTCAACCAGTTCAAGCCTGCACAGACAAAAACTTGTGAATTTGAGTTAATCGCAATGCTAGATATGACACCAACATCTTGATTAAGCAGAGATAAAAATTCCTCATCTTTAATTTTTATTTTATCATATAAGTCTTGCCACAATGAGACTATATTTAGCTTTTGAAACTTCACTATAACTTGAGTGGATAGATTACTTTTACTATTTATTTCTTTTTGGAATCTTAGTTTGTTGAAAGCAACACTATTATTTAAGAAAACTACTGCTGCCAGCCCGAAAACAAGAAAAAACGGTACACATAATAGTTTGTATATTAAAGGAAAATCGAGGAAATATTCAATCGGTAGAAAACTTAATAAAACACAAAATCTTATTAAATTTGGAATGGGAGTATAGCCATGCCAGTGTTCGAGGGTGTTATCCGATCGCGAGACCCAGAACGAGTAAATATCTTGCGCCCTAGAAATTTCCCGAACATCCTGCTTCGAATCCTCAATAATTTGGATAACTTTTCGCGATGTCAAGTCCCATATTTTGAGTTTTCCATCGGCTCCGCCACTGATCAAGGAAGTTTCTGAAAAATCGAGATCAAATGACCAAACAGCCTCTCCCCGATCTTGTAGGTAAAACTCCGGTTGTGTGCGAAGTTGGTCTTTAAGTTTCCAGACCGAGATCGCTCCGTCTAGACTGCTACTGATAATCTGGTGTTGTTTTGAGGCGATCGCCACTTTTGTAACCCAGCTTTGATGAGCTTTCCACTGAGATTTACATCGCCAACTCTCTAAATCCCAAATGGCGATTGTTCCGTCGGCACTGGAACTCACAAGTGTATTCGAGGCTTCATCAATAGCAACTGACAAGACCCAGTGAGAATGAGCAGATAGTTTATGTAGCAGTTTCCCAGTTTTGAAATCCCAAACATAGAGAACTTGCCAACTTCCTCCGATGACGAGGCGATCATCGGGGGTGATCACAACACAAGAAATGGTATCGGTGGGGAAGTACTTCTCTTGAGGGTCTTCAACTGGGTTGTAGCCGAGGAGCAGCCAGTAGGAAGCCTGACGGACTTTTTTCGGAGTATCCTCAACGGAATAATGAGCAAATAACGAAATTCCCTCTTTTCCCAGTCTTAGCGCTTCTTGCAATGCCCTAATTTGCACAGATTCTGAGGAATTTTCAAGATTCTGGCGAATTTGTCCTAGTAACATTTCTTCCCTCTTGATTAAGGTTGGAGGAAATACGTCACACCAAAATCAGGAACCTATCCGGGTTTCACCTTGGCTCTGTAACGCAGCCTCTCTGTCTGTGAACTTGGCTGTGAAAATGCAGAATGCTTATATTTTAATACTGCGATTGTCTATAAGATAGGTCAGGTCGCTTTTTGCAATATTTCTTATCAAACTGCAAGACAACCATCACAGATTTTGCTGGACTGCTCTCCAATCATTTGCTTTGGGAAGTCTATGTATCCTGACACTGAATCTGACGGACTTAGTTCAGGACCGATCGCTCCCCAAAGCCCCTAACAATCGCGATCGCCCCCGAGGTGTCCATCGACAGTTTTCGTCGTTGTCGGCGAAAATTAGCGTCTAGCCGAACCGACAATTTCGAGGCGGCGGACGATCGCATCTTGTAGCATTCTGTCTTGTTCTAATTCAGACCGGGTTTTACCACTGAGGTACTGTTGAACCCGATCGGCGCAGTAGGCAATATCGAGAAGGGATTGGCGATCGCGATCAGTCATGGTTTGCAATAGAGCAGTTGGGTAGATTGGAGGATAGCAGCACGGCGAAGAGGGTTGTCGCTTTGTTCGATCGCGCGTTTACTGGCGAGATCGACGGGGTGATCGAACAGTTGCGCGAAATCTTCGTGCATTTGCGCGAAGTCTAAGAGCGTCCAACGACTGCGATCATCCCAGGTGACGAGGAGATCGATGTCACTATCGGGGCGGAAGTCGTCTCGCAAGACAGAACCGAAGAGTTCGAGTTGGGTAATCTGCCAGCGATCGCACAGTTCCCTGAGTTGTTGGCGATCAACCGTGAGATTGGGACGTAGGGCGATCATAGTCTGAGAGAGATTGGAGTTAGTTGGGGTCATATCGAGAAAGGATTGGCGATCGCGGTCAGTCATGATTCAGAATAAAAGAGTTGAGCGCGACGGGGTTCTCAGAGGCGCGGCAATCACCATGGTGCGCTCAATCTTCATTGTTCTATAATGTTAGCGAAACACAGCCTCAAACCGTCACCCCTACTGACTCGATAACGTCGCCTCAATCTTCTCCTCCGCCTCCAGAGAAATCTGTTGCAACTCATCCAACATCGGGCGACTCGCCGAATCCCAATGTCCCCGCTGATGGGCCTCTAACAATCGTTCCGCCATATCCCGTAACGCCCAGGGATTCTTCTGTTGCACAAACTCCTGAACCGCCTCATCTAACACATAAGCTTGGGCCACCCCCTCATACATAAACTCCTCCACCGTCCCCGTGGTGACGTCATAGCCAAACAAGAAATCCACCGTCGCCGCCATCTCAAAGGCCCCTTTATAGCCATGACGCATCACCCCAGCAATCCATTTGGGGTTCACCACCCGCGAACGATAGACGCGGGCGATTTCCTCCCGTAGCGATCGCACCTTGGGATTTTCCACCCGAGAATTATCACCAAAATAGACCTCCGGCGACGTTCCCCGGGCCTGACGCACCGCCGCCGTTAATCCCCCCT
>CAZXWM010000318.1:2004-4841 GCA_964644215.1 uncultured Phormidium sp. | reverse complement strand
AAATTCGGCAATTCGCTGTAAATAATGGCGATAATTGCTCAGAGCGTCTGCGTCCTGCAGTTGGGCTAATTGAGACTCGTCGAGGGCTTGCAGTTCTAGCTCGAAAAAGAGCAGTTGATTTTCAATTTGGGTGAGGGCTTCCATGACCTTGTCCTCAAATTGTTGCGCCTGGCTGTCGCGGGTGTCGGCGGAGAATTTGAGGGAGGGGAAGGCGTAGAGATAGCCGGATTTCTGGTGGATGGCTTCGAGGTCTTGCAGGGCGATCGCCACCTCGGAGGGGCTACAATGGGCTAACTTGCCGCGATAGTGGCTGCGAAAGGCTTGGGCGCGGCGGTCTAACTCCTGTAAGTCCTCCTCCAGTTTCGGGTCATCAAAGCCTTGATAGAGGTCGCTGAGGTCCCATTCTTGGGCCTCACTGAGAGTCTGAATTGGGGTCTGAACCAAGGTTCCTCCTCCTGTCGTAAGCGTTTTGGCGTTGGGTTCGGATGTCTTTTACTGTATCGCACAGGAGCCTGAGAGGGTTGGCCGTTGCGGGTGAATGGAGTCGTGTTAATTTGACTCTTTTTTGAGTTTTCGCCAGTCATCAACTTCAAAATCGCAATTATTAAGGAATTTAAATCTATATAGAGTTTTATAGGATTATTGGTCTTGTCAAAAGACATCTCTAGAAATAGATGGTAGTTTTGAGGTACAGCAAACGTCGGATGTCAGGTCGCTAGACGTTCACAAGCTATTTCAGCAAAAGCTGGTTTAACCTGAGTTTCGCGCTCTCGTTGTCCCAAGTCAGAGCTGGGGATGAGCATGATGGTCAAGTTTGATGTGTCCGGTCGTTTGGACTTTAAATTACTCAATAGGTTTTGAGGTTTATTATGTTAGCCAAACTCTTGCGTGACTCGGTCTTGCCAACAGTCTGTTTTTTGGGAACGATGACTGTCTTGGCTCCCCAAGCGAATGCTAACCAGACCCACGCTCAGTGTACGCCAGTCCCCTATAGTAATGGTGACTATGAAACGGTGATTGAGCGAGGGCCACATAGCGCGACGTTAATTCGCTGGACTCCTGCCGGGTCTGACTATTTTGGGGATGCGTACACCCCTGAGCGACGCTGTCAAGCCGTCACTGGGCGTTTGAATCAAGCCCTGGCTCGAAGCCAAGGATCTTTGGGCAATTTAGTCCTCACGAATGGCTACGTCAACAACGAAACGGTTATCTGTGCCTTGAATCCCATGGAAACAGGCTGTAACGAAGGAAACGTACTGTTTACCCTGAAACCCGAAAATGCTTCCCGGGCTGGAGATATTCTGGGTCAGTTGTTACAAATTAGTCGGCAGGGGGCAGCAGCTGGCTATATCACGGAAACAGACCAAGGTCAAACCTATGTGAACCTCGGGGATTGGGCAGATCAGGCGTTGGTGGACAGTGGAGACACTACTCCCGACTCACCCGCTCCAAGCCCAACGTTTGCTCCTGAACCGCCTCCGCAACGGAATCCTGTTGCTCCCCCGGCTGATTCGGGTGGTTCCATGTTTTAAGGACTGATGGTGAGATTACAAAAGCCAATGCTAGGGGTGGGAATGCTGCTGTTGTGGTTTGCGGCTGGCCGATCTCACCCCACTTCTTCAAGAATCCTTGCCTTGGAGACCCATCAGACGGCCCAAGTCCCCGCTGAGACAACCTCAGTTCGGGAACTGGCCCGTCTGGTGACGGTGCGACTCTTACTTCCGGAGGATTCAGGGTCTGGGGTGATTGTCGACCGGGACGGCGATCGCTATACCCTGTTGACCAATTGGCACGTGGTGATGACGGCCCAGGGCCAGGAGATTTCGGTTTTAACGGCTGATGGGCGGACTCATTCTGGGCGGGTTTTGCCCCCCTACCAGTTGGGGAATCGGGATCTAGCTCGGGTGGCGTTCTCTAGTTCCCAGTCTTATCAAGTGGCGGAGGTGGGGGAGGCTCACGAGCTGTCGGTGGGCGATCGCGTCTATGCGGCGGGCTATCCGGCTCGGGTCTTTGAGCGGCAGGGCGATCGCATCATTAGTAGTCAGGATACCCGAGATTGGGGGCTGCGTGCTTTTCGTGTCACCGAGGGCGCGATCGGTTGGATTACGGATCGCGCCTTTTATGGTGGCTATCAACTTGGATATACCAATGACGTCAGTGGGGGGATGAGTGGTGGCCCCGTGTTAAATGCTCAGGGTCAGCTGATTGGACTCAATGGTATGTTGAGTTACCCCTTTTTGGGGATTCGCGCCTTTGTCTTTGAAGATGGCGGCTTCCCGAGTCAGGAAGAATTTGCGCAGATGGAACGCTTGAGTTGGGCGGTTCCCATACAAAGATCCCCCTCGGCGACGTCGCGGCCAGTGACGCCCCGCCGTTACCGCCACCAGAACCACCCGCCCCCAGCCGCGAACAACCGTTACCTTTGGTGTTTTAATCATGTTTTCTTTTGTCTGTGCTTCCAAGTGGGTCGCTGTTTGTACCACCGCGAGTCTCGGGGTGGGGTTGGCGACAGTGATTGGCCCGAGAGCGGCGATCGCCTTTGATAGTCGCTTGGCGGAAAACGTTACGGTACAAATTAATGGCCATGGCTTTATCGGCGGAAGTGGGGTGATTGTGGGCCGGGAGGGCGATCGCTATTGGGTGTTGACGGCATTACACGTGGTCTGCGATTCCATAGAGGGTCAAGAACAGGTTACCTGTCGGGAAGATATTGCTCAATACCGTCGCTATCATATCCGCACGGCATCGGGCCAGGAATATGAAATGACCGATATCCAGCAGCTCCAGCAAACCTTGAACGATCCGGATTTGGCTCTGGTTCAATTTGAGAGTTCTCG
>CAZXWM010000318.1:0-1994 GCA_964644215.1 uncultured Phormidium sp. | reverse complement strand
GGGATTACCCTCTGGCTACTCTGGGGGATTCGGATCAGGCGCAACTGGCGTCATCGATTTTTGTGGCTGGCTTCCCGGCTGCATTTGACAGAGAGGGAGCCGAGCGTGATTTTTATCTAACCACGGGAACGTTTTCGGCTCGACGACAAGAGGCAGAGGGAGGTTATACCTTGGTCCATACTGCCATTAGCAGAATCGGGATGAGTGGAGGTCCTATATTTGATAGTGACACTCGTGTGATAGGGATGCATGGCACTGGTGGGATGGAAGTCGGTGGCCAGGTCACCATCGAGACAGGGACGGAGCCGGAAAATCGTACAGAGACGGAGCAGACAAATCGTACACAAGTTATGGAGGTTATAACTAAATCCGGCTTTAATGGGGGGATTCCCATTGCTAGTTTTATGCAGTTGCGCCAGACTCAACAGGTGCAAGTCCCCAATCTCAATCAGGATAACGCGCCTCCGAGTCAGGATCCGGCTAACATTGCTAATCCTCAGACGGCAGAGGATCATTACGAAAGGGGTCTAAATGATGTCTATGTGGGGGATGCTAATTCAGCTGAGGACAACTTCGATCAAGCCTTGGAGATAGATCCCAATTTTGAGGGAGTCGAGTTCCTTCATTTTCAGCAGGGAAATCTCCATCTAGCCCAGGGAGACTATCACGGCGCTATTGAGAAGTTTACAGCAGCCATTGCGGCTAAAAATGACTTTGGAATGGCCTATACCAATCGGGCCGTGGCTCGGATTCGGTTGCGAGATTACGCCGCTGCGATTGAGGATTTGACGACGGCGATCGCCAACGGGGATTATGATGCGCGCACCCACTATAATCGCGGCGTGGCTTATGCTCGTCAGGGAAATCTCCAGGCGGCTGAGCAGGACTACACGCGGGCGATTCAACTCGATTCTAACTTTGCCGCGCCGTTGAATGCCCGAGGTAATTTGGCGTTGGATGAGGGAAATTTGCAGGCGGCGTTGGAGGATTATGAACGGGCGATCGCCGCCAATGCCAATTTTGCTGATGCTTACAACAATCGTGGCACGGTTTATAACCAATATGCGATCGCCGCCTATGAGGCGGGGAATGTTTCTGAGGCGATCGCCCAGATGGAGATGGCCATTGCTGACTTAGAACGCGCTCAGGAGTTATTTTTTGACCTGGGGCGATCGATGCAATATCAGCAAGTCCTGTCTAATCTACAAGATTTGCAGAATAATTTGCAAAGTCTCCAAGGGGAACAGCGTCGCCGTCCCCCCACTCCCCAACCCACTCGCCGACCGGTTCCTCAACCGACTACTCAACCGACACCTCAACCCACTCCCCAACCCACTCCTACTCCCCAAGGAGATGATCCAGGCTTCATGTTTTAAGGATTCAAAATTAAGGATTCAAACGTCATGTGTTAAAACGGGTGTGTTAAAACGGGGTTGGGGGTCTCTCCCTGACCCCATCGTTCGGTTGTTTTTCAGATTGTCTTGGATATGTCCCTCGATTACGCTACCTTTTTCAATGCCATCAATCCCAGTAAAACACTGGTGTATTCAGCCCCAAAGGATCGGCAATATTATATTGATTTTTCCTCAGTACGCGGTGGAGAAATCATCAATAAAATCAAGAACCGCATTGTCAAACTCTACCGCGATCGCCCCAGTTGTTCCCTGTTTACCGGGCATATCGGCTGCGGTAAATCCACGGAACTGCACAAACTTAAATCGGAGTTAGAGACCGAAAACTTTTTCGTCGTCTATTTTGAGTCAGACAAAGACCTAGATACCGCTGATATTGATATTGTTGAAGTTCTCTTGACAATTGCCAAACAGATTAGTGAAGCCTTAGAGAAACATAAAACAATCAATCAACCCCAAGCTCCTCTTTTTCGTCGTTTACTACAAAAAACTACAGATGTCTTGATGACAGAAGTAGAGGTAACAGGGTGCGAATCGTTTAGAGGATAAGTAAGGGCTGGAATGCCCGAAACATGCCTCTAG
>CAZXWM010000317.1:0-4845 GCA_964644215.1 uncultured Phormidium sp. | reverse complement strand
CCAAAAACCCCAAAACCCAGACCCCATCAACATTACAGAGTTTGCGCGAGACCCCCCGATCGCCGAAACGCCCGAACCCCAGGCCCCATCAACAATTCCGCCCATTTTCAGCATCCTCTCTCTCATACAGCTACCCTCTCGCGCAAATCGTAACATTCCTTAACAGTTCCCGACCCTGAACCGCATCTATATATATGGCCCTGCCAGAACCAACACCCCCCAGTCTAGCGGTTCCTTGTTCCCCAGCCCCAGAAATATGGCAAGATTAGATGAATTTCCGTCAGGGAGGGAACCTGTATGTCAACCGCTCACATTATCGGCCTAGGAAAATCAGGACTGGCGGCGGCCCGATTGCTTAAACACCAAGGTTGGCAAGTCAGCGTCAGCGATCGCGGCAGCAGCGACTCCCTCCACCACCAACAACAACTCCTGGCCCAAGATAACATCCCCGTCTCCCTAAACCATGTCTTCAACCCCGAAACTGCCCAACATCTGGATTTATTAGTCATCAGCCCCGGCGTTCCCTGGGATTTGCCCAACCTCCAACAAGCCCGAAACCTGGGAATCGAAACCATCGGCGAGATGGAACTGGCCTGGCGACATCTACAAACCTGTCCCTGGTTAGGAATCACCGGAACCAACGGTAAAACCACCACCACCGCCTTAGCCGCCGCCATCTTCCAAGGGGCTGGACTCAACGCCCCCGCCTGTGGCAACATCGGCAACGCAGCCTGTGAACTGGCCCTAACCGCCAGCCAGCAAGACCAACCCTTAGATTGGGTCGTCGCCGAGGTGAGTAGCTATCAAATTGAGTCATCGAGTACCCTCACCCCTCAAATTGGTATTTGGACCACCTTCACCCCAGACCATCTCGATCGCCACAAAACCCTAGACAATTACTACCGCATCAAAGCCAAACTCCTCCAAGCCTCAAAATTACAAATCTTCAACGGCGATGACCCCTACTTACGCAACCATCGAAGGGACTGGCCCAACGCCTATTGGACGAGTATTGAAAACGACCCCAGCTTACATCCCTTCGCCGCCATTGACGGAGATTGGGTCGTCGTCGATGGGGCCAAAATTGTCTCGATTCAAGCCTTGCAAATGCCCGGCCGTCATAACCAACAAAATCTTCTCATGGCCGTGGCCGCCGCCCGCTTAGCTGGCATTAAACCCGAGTCTATTGCCCAAGCCATTGCCCAGTTTCGCGGCGTTCCTCACCGGCTAGAAGTGATTGGAACCTGGCAGGATATTCGCTTTATCAATGACAGTAAAGCCACCAACTATGATGCGGCCCTGGTGGGGTTAACCTCAGTCCGCAATCCCGTGATTCTCATTGCTGGAGGCGATCCTAAAGATGGCGATGCAACCACTTGGCTAGAGGCGATTCAGCGTCAGGCGGCCTTTGTCTTGTTGATTGGCGATGCAGCGGAGTTGTTCGCCGAGATGCTCGATGGGGTGGGTTATTCTGATTATAAAATTGTTGGAACTATGGACGTGGCGGTAGATATGTCCCGAGACTTAGCCCAAACCTATCAGGCGAAAACCGTTTTATTATCTCCAGCTTGTGCCAGTTTTGACCAGTTTCCTAATTTCGAGGTTCGGGGTGAGGTGTTTCGGCGACTATGTGAACGCTTTTTGTAATCCTTGGCGTTCCCAGATGGAGGACTCATAACATGGGAGAAATTGCTTTTGATGCCAGTAGTTTTCATTGGAGTCGTTCCGATGGCTTAAATCGCTATGTGGGAGAGTTGCTAAACTACTACCGCGATGGCGATCGCTTCTCCTTTTATACCGCCGATTCAACTCTCGTAGGGGCAGATTCTCAGAAGTTTCAAGTCTTGAACAATCCAAGCCTCTATCGCAATGATTTCAAAAACAACTTAAAACGTTTAATTTGGCATCAAATTGGCTTGCCATTAGGAATTATAAAAAATAAGCATAAATTATTTTATTCTCCAGTTTTCGAGGGAATGCTTGCCCCTATTTGCCCACAAATAATCACCATTCACGACATTTTACCGATTCGTTTTCCTGAAGTATATCCGCGAATTAAATACTACTTTCAATTTATTTTACCCCAACTTATTCGTAGCTCCAAAGCTATTATCACAACATCTGATTACAGCAAAAAAGAGATTTTAGACTATTATAACTGTCAAAAAACTCCTATTCATGTCGTCTATCAAGGCTATCGAGAGGATATTTTTAATCTCCAAAGTGAGCAAGCCAATAATTTCATTGACTTGCCCAAACCGTCGTTTATTTTATGTGTTGGAGAAACTCGCCCTTATAAAAATCTACGTCGCTTGATTGAAGCCTTTGGGAGAGCAAATTGTCCTAACTTAGAATTGCGGATTGTGGGCAACTTAAATAAACGCGATCGCCCCCTCCTAGACTACCCCCAACAACTCGGCTGTCACCAACGAGTCAAATTCCTCGGATTTGTCCCCGATGACGCCTTAGCGGACCTATACCGCCGGGCGATCGCCTTCGCCTTTCCCTCTCTCTACGAGGGATTCGGGATTCCCCCCCTCGAAGCCATGGCCTGTGGCTGTCCAGTCTTGGCCTCCAATCAAACCGCCATTCCCGAAGTCTGCGGCGACGCGGCCTTCTATATCAATCCCTATGACATCGACGACATGGCCCAGGGAATTGTGCAACTGGTTAATAATGGCCAATTGCGGCAACAATTACGACAACGAGGATTGCAACGAGTCCAAGCATTTCGCTATCGTCAAATGAGCGATCGCATCCTAACCATACTCGACCATTACCTAACCGCCAATCAAGCCAATGGTACTGATTAACCTTGCCTTTTTAATGGAGAACCCCACCGGAATCAGTACCTACGCCCTGAATCTGATTCCTCAGTTGCGATCGCTCGATCCTATTCTCCTCACCCCTCACTCCAAACCCGGATTTCGCCATCACCCCATCCCTCCTGGCCTCACTCCCGAACAAGGCTTAATGGGCCATCTCAAACGTCTTCTCTGGACCCAATTCGCCCTACCGCGACTCTATCGAGACTTGGGAGGCGATCTTCTCTTTTCCCCCCTTCCCGAAGCCCCCCTCGGCTGGGCCGGCCGCTATGTCGTCACCGTCTATGATGCCATTCCCCTACGCTTTCCCAAACCGGCCTCCCCCATGACCCTCTATCATCGCCTCTACGTTCCCCAAGTCCTCAAACAAGCCCAACATCTCCTCTGTATCTCCCAGTCCACCGCCGACGACGCGATGAATTTTTACGGCGTTCAGGCCCAAAAAATCACCGTCACGCCCCTCGCTTACGATCGCCACCGCTATCGCCCTCTCAACCTTCCCCGCCGCAATTACTTTCTCTATCTCGGGCGACATGATCCCTACAAAAACCTCGAACGGGCCATCGCCGCCTTCGCCCAACTTCCCCCCTCCCTCGACTGTGAATTTTGGCTGGGCGGGTCCTTCGATCGCCGCTACACCCCCAAACTACAGCAACAGGTGCAAGAGTTGCATCTGGGCGATCGCGTCAAATTCCTCGATTACATCAACGCCGACGACGTATCCATCCTTCTCAACCAAGCCTTAGCCCTGGTTTTTCCCTCCCTCTGGGAAGGCTTCGGCCTACCCATCTTAGAAGCCATGGCCTGCGGCTGTCCCGTGATAGCCTCAAACGTCGCCTCCATCCCCGAAGTCGCCGGAGACGCGGCCTTACTCGTCGATCCTTACGATTTACAACAATTAACCGATGGGATGACTATCCTCGCGAAAGAGGATGACGTGCGATCGCAGCTTCAGCAACGGGGCTGCGATCGGGCCCGCCACTTTAGCTGGGAGAAAACCGGACAACTCAGTTGCGGCATTTTGCATCAACTGTCTTGTTCTGGCAACCCCTAACACACAAATGTTCACGGCCGGACATGGTATCCTCCATGTGTATGTCAGGTCGAGCGTATCTCGGGTCTTTGGGCGGTTGAACCCTACCAGCAAACTTGGGGACGCATCAACCTGTGAGTGTGATTTGTGTGGAGTGATTCGGAAATATGGTTATGTCACCTGTGGTTCGCCAAACCTCAACCTCCCTGGCGGAGATCTCGCCCTTTGCAATGTCTCCCCTGAACCTACCCCCCTCGAAGCTATTTGGAACCGATGGGATTCGCGGCCATGTGGGGGAACTTCTCAACGCCCCCCTGGCCCTGCAAGTGGGCTTCTGGGCCGGACAGATTTTCAAAGACCTTTATGGAACGGGGGCGATCGCCCTCGGGCAAGATTCCCGCAACTCCAGTAGTATGCTGGCCATGGCCCTATCTGCGGGACTCACCGCCGCCGGGTTAGAGGTTTGGGACTTAGGATTATGTCCGACTCCCTGTGTCGCCTACCTGGCCGCCACCTCCGAGGCCATCGGTGGGGTGATGATTTCCGCCAGCCATAACCCCCCAGCGGATAACGGCATTAAATTCTTCGGGCCAAGTGGGGCCAAACTCCCCTCAGAGATTCAACAACGCATCGAAGCCGGGATTCGCGGCCAACTCAATCTCAGCGACATCAACGCCAGTTGGGGCCGTCATTACCATCGCCCCGAGTTAGTTGAAAACTATCTCAACGCCGTTCAAACCCCCCTGGGACTGGATTTACAGGGGATGAAAGTGGTTTTAGACTTAGCCTGGGGGGCAGCCAGTCACGTCGCCCCGCAAGCCTTCGCGGCCTTGGGGGCTGAGGTGATTTGTCTACATGATCGCCCCGACGGCGATCGCATCAACGTCAATTGTGGTTCAACCCATCTCGACCCCCTACGGGCCGCCGTATTAAGCCATCATGCCTGTTTAGGATTTGCCTTTGATGGCGATGCCGATCGCGTCTTAG